>JBIJBX010000291.1:0-2863 GCA_044344995.1 Oligoflexales bacterium
TCCCGCAAAGAAACCTTTCCTTCGGTAACCCTTGGCAGCCAGGAAGATCCTTCCAGGACATCAACCTCAAAATCAGAGGCAACTTTGCCAAGTTGAGATGATTTCACGACCGTTGGGTTCAGCGTTAGCCCCTTCCAGAGGATGCCGAAAATTCCGACTGCCACGAGAAAAAGAATCGCAGTGATAGCAATGTGACGCTGTTTTTTTTGATTTTTCGATGCTGTAGTCATCACGTCAGTCCTTGAAAATACTTTTCTCAAGAAGTTCCTTATTGGGGGAGCCGGCGTGATCACCTGGTTTTTTATATTCCTCAGAATGTTTGACCATAAGACGTCTGGAGGTCATAGCTTTGCCGTCAGCTAAGAGCAAGCCTTCCACTACGACACCCTGGCCCTCCTTAAACATATCGGGAGGGGTGCCTTTATGACTGACTTTAATTTCGTGACCTTTTAGGTCTGAAATAGTGAAGGCGAGGTCTAGGTTTTCTGGCTGCCAAACGACGCTGCCTGGCAGGACCATGCCGCCAACTTTAATGGTGCTACCAGAGATTTCTGCTGCTTTTGCGTAAGCCTCATCAGGCGTGTAAAAATAAACCACATTTGACGACAGTTGAGTTGTGGCGATCAAACCGATGGCCGCGGCAATGATTAAAATTCCAACCGTCCACTTGAATCTGTTCGATTTTTTGTTCATGATTTTTTCTCCTGATCGAGAGCTGCAAGATAACGTTCAACTCTGACCCGGTCCAGATAAAGCCATAGGGCAAATCCAAACGTACAAAGACTGCCGATGAAGTATGCGGCCATAATATAGGGTGCTGGATTTGCGCCTTCCATCATCATACCTAGTTGGCCCCCCGTAAAGATTTCTCTTCAAGCTCACTTTGTAGTGTGAGAGTGCCCATACGTACCAAAATCATGGAAACGGTAATCAGGGCACAAATGGCTATTCCAGCCAAGAGCACAGCCAGCATCTCAGGATCCATGGTTGATCCGCCTGAGCGGATGATTGTTTGTGGTTGGTGCAGGGTACGCCACCAGTTGACGCTTTGGTAAATGATGGGCACATCCACAGCGATCATAATCCCGAGAATTGCGCAGCTCCGTCTTCGGGCGATTCCCGGGGAAATGGCACGGTACAACAAAATCCAACCGCCGAACATCAAAGCTAATAGAAATGTGGTCGTTAGACGCGCGTCCCAAGTCCACCAGACTCCCCAAGTTGGCCGGCCCCAAATACTGCCTGTAGCCAATGTCAGCGCAGTAAACACCAGACCAACCTCTGTGGAAGAGCGTGACATTAATAACCAGCGTTCCGCGTTTGATCGAAGTGCACCCACACTGGCGATCAGTAAAATTCCAGCTGCGAGAAAGGCAGCAAATGCTGAAGGGACATGTAAATAAATAATGCGGTAGACTTCACCCTGCGCGTCATCTGCTGGCACCCAGTACCAGGCCAGGAGCCACTGGATACTGAGGGATATGAGGCCGACAATTAGTGGAATAAAAGTTTTACGCGTCGTCATTTCTTATAAGTCCTATTACCGTAGGGCCCCCACTATAGCGAAGAGCCTTTGTTGGCGCACCTTAGAATTGTCAGAAGCGACAGCTAAAAACATTATTTTATGTGTATTTCATTAAACTTGTTTAATTTGATTCGCTCTCAGGGGCCAAAAGAATCGCCATGGTCAAATATATCGCATCAAATGCGATCAGAATGGTCGACCAGCCCCGCATGGTCTCGGTCCAAACCGGGCGCTCCACCCATGCGGCTAGGGCTTCTGTTGAACTGAGGAGTACGGGCACTGAGAGGGGAAAATAGAGCAGTGGAAACAGTATGGCCTGCCCATCGGCGCGAAGAGTTATGGCAGCCAGCAAAACTCCAAGGCCAGAAAGCCCCAGCAGAGAGAGAAAAAACGCGCCGAGGACAACTGGGTCCGAGATTAACGCGAGATCTTGCCCCTGCAAGATGATGGATAAGCCCGCGGTCGCCAACATGGTCAGGCCCCCAACAAACATAATGTGCAGAATTTTACTGGTCACAAAAGCAGAGGCATCAATAGGTGACATTTTCAGGTGTTCAAACACTTTGTCGGTGCGTTCTGATTCAAAGGCTCTGGAAAAAGTGAGCTGTAGGGCGAAAAAAATCGCCATTTGAGTTTGAGCGATCATCATCCGTACTTGAATACTTGGATCTTGCTCGGGAATTGCAAACGAAAACAAAAGCAGGACCACGATCGCAAAGAAAATCGGTGTGACCAGTCGTTCCGGTGATGACATGTCCACTTTGAGGCTTTGGGCCAAAAGTTTATAGACTGTGTCCGACCAACGAGGACTTGTTGGTTTTTCGTGGTTCAATTTCAGGCCCCTCCCAAAAATACCGTGGAGTGCTTGATGCCTTCAAGAATCCTGGCGTCATGGGTGACGACAATTGTCGCTCCACCACTTGCTAGGTGGTCTTGGAGAATGGTCTTAAATTTCTGGCAGGCTTTTTCATCAAGACCAAATAAGGGTTCGTCGATAATCCAGAGTCTAGATTTCTCAAGTTGGAGTCTGCATAGAGCGAGCCGACGTTTCATGCCAGTAGAAAACTTTGCAGTTGGTAGACCTGATTGTAACCAATCGCCGGAGATGCCCCAGCTCGCGAGACTGTCTTTGATGTTAGATGTGGGAATGGTTTGCCCGCGAAGGTTAAGCCAAAAATCCAAGTTAGCCGCAGCCGAAAGTGATGGGAATAATCCATTGGCGTCGGGAGCGATCCAGCTGGTCCATCGCCTAAAGTCATCGTCACCTTTGAAACGGACCTCGCCCTTTTGGCCACCAAGGAGTCCGCAAATGACTGCAATCAGCGTACTCTTGCCTGA
>JBIJBX010000293.1:0-2841 GCA_044344995.1 Oligoflexales bacterium
GATTATAAATACTATTTTTGGTCATAAAACTAAGTCCCACGTTTAATGCATTTCTCAAGCATCTCGAAAAATTTTACCAAACCCTACTGCCGACATGCTGAGGCTACCGTAAGTCCAGCCAGAATAGAGCTCCTCCA
This sequence comes from Oligoflexales bacterium, assembly GCA_044344995.1. Taxonomy (GTDB): domain Bacteria; phylum Bdellovibrionota_B; class Oligoflexia; order Oligoflexales; family RGVZ01; genus CAMDKS01. Next base: position 138 of record JBIJBX010000293.1, read on the forward strand.
TATCCTCTCCCCAGGCACTGGCGGCTCCTGCCGCAAATAGCAACGGCGCAAAATGCTCCCATGTCGGATGAGCAACGCTCGCGTCTGGACCACGCTCTTTAAAGTCACACAAACTTTCAAAATCTCGCAGTCGTAAAACATTTAAGGCCCAGGACTGAAAACGGACTGCCCATTCTTCTGGAGCGGACAATCCTGGCTTCTCCCATTCCAATTTACTGAGGTTATGCACCAGCCCACCACTTCCCAAGATCATTACACCTTCATTGCGTAAGGGGGCCAAGATTTCACCGCATCTAAAGACTTCATGGGCCGTGGCTTTAGAAGAAATCGCGATCGGAATCACGGGAATATTATGTTTTGGCCACATATGATGAAGAGGAACATAAACGCCGTGATCAAGACCTCTCGTGGTTTCAAGCTTCGAATCCATGGATGCGCCGTGAAGAAGATCTACACAGCGCTCGGCGAAATCTTGCTGACCACGAGCAGGGTATTGAAACTGGTTCAGTTCGTCTGGGAATCCAGAAAAATCATGGATTGTTTGAAACTTTGGACAATATCCTACCGCAAATCCCGTAGCACTGCGGTAATGAGCCGACATGACAATGACGGCCTGGGTCGAGACCTCACGGCCGATAGACTCCATAGTCAGCTGCCAAGGCCCTTTTTGCATCAACTCAGTTGGTGCTCCGTGACTTACGAACACAGCAGGACTTCGGACAGAACTCACGAGACAATCTCAGCGTCACTCAAGTTTTCACTAGTTGAGGTGTATGTCACCTTCGGATAGCGCTCATTAAGGACTTTCATCCGCCAAATTTGCTCAAGTAAAACGACCAGATCACCACGTTGGTCACGGCAGATAAATTGGCTCTGCTCCTGGGTAAACTGGTGTAGGACTTTCTCGTCATCACAGTGAATCCAACGCGCCACCGAGTACGGTAACTGTTGAAAGTCAACGCGAACGCCGTATTCATTTTCGACGCGGTACTTCACCACGTCAAACTGCAGCACACCAACGACGCCAAGCCAAAGGTCATTACTATTTAAAGGCCTTAAGACCTGAACCGCGCCTTCTTCCGAGAGCTGATCAAGGGCTTTGTTGAGCTGCTTACTCTTGAGCGGATCTTTTAACTGAACACGCACGAAGTTTTCAGGCGAGAATACGGGAATCCCAGTATAAATTAATGGTTCACCCTCTGTGAGCGTGTCACCAATTTTAAAGATGCCTGGGTCGTGAATACCGACAATGTCTCCCGCAAAAGCTTCTTCAACCAATGACCGATCTTGAGCCATGAACTGGGTGGGTCTAGCCAGGCGAAATTCGCGTTTCATTCGCACGTGCCACGCCTTCATTCCACGCTGAAACTTACCGGAGACTATCCGCATAAATGCCACACGGTCGCGGTGAGACGGGTCCATGTTGGCCTGAATTTTAAAAATAAAGCCAGAGAACTTGGATTCGTTTGGTTCTACAGCACGCGAGCGAGTGGGGCGCGCCAAAGGTTTGGGGGCAATCTCAATCAGAGCTTCGAGCAAGGTTTGAATTCCAAAATTATTCATCGCTGAGCCAAAGTAGACCGGACATAGCTCACCTCTCAGGTACTTTTCTCGGTCAAACAGTTCCCCTGCTCCTTCAAGCATTTCAATCTCATCGCGAAGCTGTCGAGCTTCCTCGACGCCAATTTCTTTCTCAAGTTCAGGGTCATCAACCCCCATACCTTTAAGAGCTACGGGGCGGGCGCGGTCAGCCCCTTTTTCAAAAACTAAGAGGGTCTTTTTGAACCGATCATAGACACCACGGAAACCGGGCCCCATGCCGATGGGCCAAGTGGCGGGATAACATTGAATACCAAGCACTTTTTCAATCTCGTCAATGAGCTCAAATGGCTCTCGACCTTCCCTGTCCATTTTATTGATAAATGCGATTATTGGCGTTTTTCGTAACGCACAAACCTCAAATAACTTTTTGGTTTGGCTTTCCACACCGTTGGCAGCATCGATCAGCATGACGGCCGAATCCACAGCCGTCAGTGTTCGATAAGTATCTTCAGAAAAATCCTGGTGACCAGGTGTATCAATCAAATTGATCTCACAGCCCTCATAGCCAAAATTCATCACCGAGCTCGTGACGGAAATGCCGCGCTGCTTCTCAAGCTCCATCCAGTCGGAGGTCGCGAATTTTTTGCCCCGCTTTGCCTTAACAGTACCCGCCATCTGGATGGCGCCACCATAGAGCAGCAGCTTTTCCGTGGTCGTTGTTTTACCAGCGTCAGGGTGGGAGATGATCGCAAACGTTCTACGTTTGGCTATTTCTTTGTCTACAATTGGATTGCTCATTTTTAACTCAATAACTTGTTCAAACAGCTTCGGCTTTTTGCCGTCTAGACCAACAATTGCAAGCCTTTGCCGAAGGTGATAGCTTTTGACATACCGCTGCAAAATATTCCACAGGAAAATGCCCAGCCATGAAGCAAAAAAATCAGATTAGTCCAATGGTTATCGCTTTTTTTACGATATTTTTGGACCTGCTTGGCTTCGGTATCGTCATTCCAGTAAACAGCTTTTACGTCCAAAGCCTCGGAGCAGGCCCTGCAACCATCGCCCTGTTATCTGCCTCGTATTCGCTTATGCAGTTTCTTTTTGCCCCATTTTGGGGTCGCCTCTCTGACCGCATTGGTCGAAGACCGGTCATACTCATTTC
>JBIJBX010000072.1:0-10298 GCA_044344995.1 Oligoflexales bacterium
CCCACTTGCGGAGGTTTCGACCGCGAATGTTTAACTCGCCGAATCACGAGTCTAAACCCTTACCAGAGCGGCTTAGACCCCAAAATTTGAAGCAGATGTTCGGGCAAGACCACCTCGTCGGAGAAAACGCGCCCCTAAGACGCCTTGTGGAACGCAATGCCCAAAGTGCTTTTTTATTCTGGGGCCCTCCCGGAACCGGCAAAACGACACTGGCGCAGATTATCGGGCACTTAAGCGGACGCATCGTCCACAGTGTTTCCGCGGTTCATGCCTCGGTCAAGGACTTGCGGGCGATCATCGAAGCGTCTGCTTTGGCTGTTAGTAGCGGTGAGAAAAACCACATACTCTTTGTGGACGAAATCCATCGCTTATCCAAAAATCAACAAGACGTTCTCCTGCCTGGTCTTGAGGATGGATCCATTCGCTTTATTGGCGCAACCACCGAAAATCCATCATTTAGTGTCAACAACGCTATTCTGTCACGCTGCTTAACGTTCAATTTACAGCCTCTGTCCGAAACGGCACTAGTCTCTATGATGAAGGGGGCATTAGCCTCACAAGACCCACTTTTACAGAAAGCTGTCATTTCGGATGAGATTTTACTTAAACTAGCAGCTGCAGCAAAAGGCGACGGGCGACAATGTTTGAATCTTTTGGCGGCTCTCGTTGCATGTGCGAACAAAAATGATGCGGGTGAAATCGTCGTTGACCAATCCACTCTGACACAGTTGGGCAGTTGTTTGCCCCTTCGTTATGATCGCGATGGCGATCAGCATTTCGAGCTTACGTCGGCGCTGATCAAATCCATTCGCGCGAGCCACCCTGACGCGGCCGTCTATTATCTAGCCCGCATGATTGAAGCCGGCGAAGATCCTTTGTTCATTGCGCGTAGGCTACTCATAAGTGCCAGTGAGGATATTGGTAATGCCAACCCCACGGCTCTGTTGATAGCCGAAGCGACATTCAGATCCGTCGAAGTTCTGGGTTTACCAGAGGCGAGAATCCATCTGTCCCAGTGCGCGACTTACCTGGCGGCATCACCAAAAAGTAATCGCGCCTACCAGGCCATCAATGACGCACTCGAAGACGTCAGAAAAACAGGCCCCTTGGATGTGCCACTGCATCTTCGCAATGCGAGCACCAACTTTCTAAAAAAATGCGGGTATGGGGAAGGTTATGCCTATGCCCACGATGACCTTGAGGGTGCACGCCAGCTAGCCTACCTACCCCAAAACCTAAAGGGTCGACGCTACTATCAACCCATACCCGTAGGGACTGAACGGCAGATCATCGAGACGCTTAAACAACTTAGACCCATCAATGACTGACTAACGCCAAGGAGTTGACATGGCAAACCAGACCTCCCAACCGACCGCCCTCATTTCAGTCACGGATAAGTCAGGTTTAATTGAGTTTGCCAAAGGGCTCCTGGAGTTGAATTTTAAAATCGTATCGACTGGCGGCACCTTTCGACACCTGGCTGATGCAGGAATTACGGCCACTGAAGTCGCCGCTATCACTGGTTGCCCCGAGGTTCTCGGCGGACGGGTCAAAACTCTCCACCCTGCTATTCATGGTGGAATTCTTGCAGACCGAACGTTGAGCGAACACCGAAACGATCTAGAAGTGATTAAATCTGGGCCAATCGACTTGGTCATCGTTAATCTCTATAACTTCCAAAAAGAAGCCAAAGAAAAAAACTTAGCCATCGAAAAAGCCATCGAGCACATCGATATTGGCGGACCCGCCATGCTTCGTGCTGCCGCCAAAAACCACCAGCACTGCCTGCCAGTTATCGACCCGAAGGATTACCCCGAGGTTCTGAAGCGATTAACACAAGATAACGTTGATTCTGAGTATAGATCTAAAATGGCCTCAAAAGTTTTCAAGTTGACGTCTATTTACGATCTTTCAATCTCTGAATTTTTCGAGGCAGCCCTTGCCAGATCTGCCTCTCTTGAACCTCATCTACCAAAAACCATAAATCTCGAATTGACACAGCACCAAGCCCTTCGCTACGGCGAAAACGCCCACCAAACGGCCGCCGTTTACACGGATAGCGCTGATTTGGAAGGAATTATCAACGCGCAAATCATTCAGGGGAAAGAACTCTCCTACAACAATTATCTTGATCTTGATGCCGCATGCGGCATCATCGCTGATCTAAGTCCAACGCCAGCCATGACGATCATTAAACACACCAATCCTTGCGGTACTGCTATTGGCGCTAACTCAGGCCCGAAAGAGCTTTTTCTTAGATCCCTGGCGTCAGACCCACAGTGCGCCTTTGGCGGCATCGTCGCCAGTAATGTTGAAATCGACGAAGCCGCGGCGTTGGTGATGGCGGAAATCTTTCTGGAATGCATAGTAGCACCGGGTTTCACTGATAAAGCTCTTGCCATATTCCACAACAAGAAAAACCTCCGCGTTTTGAAGTCTGCCGTTGTATCTCCTTCAAATCCTATGTCAAGCCGCGTCAAAATTATCTCCATCAGAGGCGGATACCTTTTACAAACACCGGACTTAGGCGAGCAAGATGTCACTCATTGGCAAATTGTTTCCAAACTTCAGCCGGATGAAAAGATTTTGAAAGAAATGGCTTTTGCCATGTCTGTGTGCAAGCACGTTAAATCCAATGCCATTGTACTGTCTTCAAACCTCCAGACCATCGGCGTCGGGGCAGGTCAGATGAGTCGAATTGACAGCGCAAAAATCGCCATAGCTAAAGCTCGAGAACTAGGACACGTGGTGCGGGGCGCCGTGATGGCGTCAGATGCATTCTTCCCATTTCGCGACTGCGTGGACGAAGCGGCCAAGGCTGGAATCAGCGCCATCGTCCAACCTGGCGGCAGCATCAGGGACCCAGAGTCCATTACTGCGGCCGATGAACATGGCATCATCATGGCTGTAACCGGGACACGTCACTTCAGACACTAAAACATTACGCGTTCGTTGTGATTGAGACCTTGACCAATAGGAGCTCTTCTTCGGGGCCACGATAAATTGTCTCCATTTGCCGATTTGGCGTTTGCAGCAACGGTAGCTGCAAAACCTGTGACGAGTCTGATCCATCACCGCTGCCGTCCATGGTATCTCTTCGCCAGGAAGTTACTCCTAACAAGTCCAACAAGTCTCCACGCTGAAGAATAAGTCGGCCGTCCATTCCCAATTTAGGTGATAGGAAGTAACCGTAAATGGATGAATTTTTTGCGCGCAGCTCCCAACTGGAGCGGCCTACAGGCATCAGCTCACCATCAGCCGAAAATGTCTCCGCCGAAGTATTCATCATGGCGCCTCGGCCCTGCGAGCGAATAACCTGCCAGACAAGGCGTATGGGTATACCAGCGTGACTCGCACGACTGGAAGAATAGAGGGCTGCCTTTTTTTTGCGCATACTTGGAGCTGCCCTTGCATCGTTCTCTGGCGAGGCTGAAGCGACGCCTGACCAAATTGCAGCTGCCGCCACAACAACATTTAAGAAAAAAATTAGGCATTTAGAGGACAAAATTACTTTAACTCCAAGATGTCATCAGGTTATAGTAGTACATAAATACGAGATCCTGAACCATAGAAACTAAATGCCTAAATCGGAGCTATCCGGCGTGGTTTTTTCTGCCGAAAAAAATTTCCGTAAGCGCCTCGCAACTTTGCTGTTCTCCATGGCTCGGATTTTAATCCTGACTTTGATGGGGTCTGCGGCGCTGGCAGACCTTGCCTTTAGCACAGGACTACACACCGCACCAATCGTTATTACTGGTAAACAGATTAATCCAGTTCTACGGTACCCGTTAGGCTCCTACCGCGTTTTTCGCAGTTCACCCAGCGGGAAAGCCGAAATTATTCCGTTCCAAATTGACGAAGTCAATGACGATACTGACTATGTGCTGGATCAAGGCACGCGCGTCACGGCAGACACTGGGAACGGAGTTTTTGATGGTCAAGATGAGCTTTCTTTTATGGGTGACGATGTCGGACCGCTAATTGAGCCAACCCAATGGCCCACAACACGCCCTCACATCGTATTCGAATTACGAGTCCGAAACCCGAATGGTAATCCCATGGGCCCACCGGTAGGCGCAGTCTATGTGGGAGTATATTTTGGCAATGCCCCTCCCCTAAATCCAAAAAAATACGTGGTATTTAACCGCAAGGAAGCACTCGTCCACACCTCAAGGTACCGCTACCAGTTTGACCAGAAGAACTGGTTGGTTGCGCGAAAGGTTGAGGTTTCAAAAAACAACAAGCAGCCACCCGAGTATGAGCCCGTCTTGGATACGACAACTTTTTACCTAAAAGGTGATCTCAAATACTTCATCACGGTCGAGGCTAACCATAGAAGCATTGAAAGCGAACTCGAGGCTTGGAAATCGGGACCGATTCGATCGATTGTTCGGGTCTCGTTTTATTACAAGATATTGAAGCTCAAACTTGAGCTAGGCATGTATACCGAAATCAGTTTCTTCTCCAACGCCATGAATCTTCCTGCCATGCTCAGTAGCCCACTTGATGGTCGCACATCCCTGAACCCAGGAAGCGGCATGTACTACGGATTAGCACTACGGGACAACCCGAAAGACTATCAAATAGAAACCAACATGGACACCTACGTCGATGGTGGCGCGTCAACCGGCGCAAAGATAATCGAAAGTGGTAAGGATTTCCTGGACAAGTTGATTGGTAAAAACACATCGCCCGGCGAAACCAAGGGGCTTTATTGGGTCTCTATGCAAGGGAAAGACCGAAGTATTTTTGTTGAAATCACACCGTCGCCCGATCTGCGCAAGATTGGCTTAGCGCCAACCATTTACCGCGATGACAAACCGGCGAGTGATTTCAAGTCACGCGATAATGACCGCGTCTTGCCTCTTGGTAAAAGCCCCGTCAATCTCGGCATCTGGTTCGACGCCACAAAAATACCCTCCGGTGAACATATGATGGGTTTTAGAATGTTCTTTGAAAACGTTATGGCTCCTGAACGACTCGCGGTATTCAAAGGTCTAGGCGATTGGAAGTATGAGGTGAGGCGCATATGAATCATGAACATGAAGCATCGCAAGAATTAAATAACGAAGCTCCAGGCGTTTTTTCCCTGCCGGTTGAAAGTCTGGCGTCGGATCCCACCATGCCAGCGGATGAGTCTTCTCGCCAAGGAGCCTCACAATCAACCTGGAATCATGACGATCACGCAAACACTGCGGCGGAACTGTCAACTGAGGACGAGTTCCCAATGATCGTCTGGCTGCGCGGCGATGAGCCTTGGTATTCTGAATTTGATATGGATGCCGACGCTGCCATGGAGGCCTTAAGCATCAAAAGATCACGTCTCACGCAAATCGCCGGCAAAGAGCTGCGAGTTGGGCGTGTGCGAGTTGATCGCTACATCAGGCCAGTTTTTAGATCTCGTGATATTGAGCAATATTTGAATCAAACAAGAGCCACCGCATCGCACCAAAAGTCTAGTGACGTGCTTAATTCGGCGGCTGGACTGCTCTGCCAGCAAGTTGACCGAATGGAAGCACGGCTGGAAGTCATCAATCAAAACCTGATGAGCCAGATGGAATCGGCACTACAAAAAGTTTTAACTGAAACCCTGGGCACTATCGTCAGCGGGACGTCAGAACGCCTTGACGCCCTCGAAGGCGACATTGTCAATCGACTATCGGTTCTGACCCAGGACACTGTGTTGAAACATGTGGGCCTCATTCAAAAAGACCTACTGGCCACCTCTAACGAACTTATCAGTCGGATGGAATCCTCAAAGGAAGAGCTGAGTCAGGCCCAGCAGCTAAATGACAAGTCCGTCCGAAATCTCGCAGCCAAAACTGCCGAGTTAGAAGAAAAAATGAACTTCATTGCTTTGGAAATTAAGAACTCTGAAAGTTCCCTGCGTCAGGACCTACGGACCATCATTAGCGACATCGCTAATTTCAGAAAGCCGGAAAAAAATACCCCAAAAAAGTTCGCCAACAATTCGGTCGTTTCTAGCGCGATTCAAAAACAATCCGCCAGCCGAGCGACGAGGCCTACGCCGGCAAGACGCAAGCCACTGAGGATGCGGTAAATCAAAAACTAAGGAAATTATTTCCAGGCAAGCTTACATAGATTACTTTGCCAGGTTCCTTCAACGGTCAGATTAACTTCGTTTCCTGTTGAAAAATCGAAGTCTTTGCTAATCTTAGACTCAACCGTAGTTGTTTTGACATTGTAGGCTATGATCTCAATGGAATAACTTCCTCGTTTTATTCGCCAAGAGAATTGATCCCTGGCCATACCCGTCGAGTCTGCTGCGTCTACCGGAACATTTGGCTGAAGGACGTGCGGTTCAGGCTGCGTGGAATCATCCGCATCTTTAACTCGAGGCGCTACGGAAATTGCGCCTGTTCTTACTATGGTAGTATCCGGATCGAGCCATTTGGACGAACCCAGACAATTTTTAACATCAAGAGAGACCGTTAACTTTGGCGTCTCATCAAGGTTCACTTGTTCTTCGCTCGTCACCAAAACAACTGGCCCACTTGGTTCCTTAGTTGAACCCAGTTTGGCGGGTGACTCAGTGACGTCTGGCTGCTTACAACCAAAAAATTCAAGAATCACTAGAACTACTGGCAGAAAAAAATTGTGATGCCTCACTTAAGCCCCCTTGATTGGATTAAAACTTTCAAATTATTAATCGCCTTTAAAACATCCATCTCGGACGTATCAAACAACACCGCGTCATCGGCCATCTTCATCGGGGCTGAGTCTCTTTGGCTATCCTGATGATCCCTCAAAGCAATTGAATGCATGATTTCAGAATGAGAAAGCTCAGATTTACCACCATTTTTTTCAAGCTGCTTTAAACGCCGTGCCGCACGCTGCTCAAGGCTTGCGGTCATAAATATTTTCATATCCGCATCAGGGAAAACGACGGTGCCAATATCTCTACCGTCAACGATTGCGCCTCGTGGAGCAGATAACGCTAGCCTTCTTTGGATGGGCAGCAGAGCGTCCCTGACACTTTGCATCTTTGCGACGGCACTTGCTCCCGTCGCAGCTTCGACGCTTTCAAGGCGCGGGGTAAAATCATCCACACCAACAAAAAGTCGAGCCGAGTCGTGTTCCCAACGAACACTGGAAGCAAACTCAACTAAAATCGTATTGATACTCTCACCTTCAACTAAAGCAACACCACGATCATGGGCCAACAATCCAACAGCTCGGTAAAGGGCCCCAGTATTCACATACGACCAACCCAACTCGCGGCAAACAGTGGCGCAAATACTGCTTTTCCCTGAACCAGCGGGGCCATCAACGGCGACTATTTTGGGACGGGTCATACGATAGATATCCAAGAAACAAATCCTCTCGAGCGGGGCGGCCTGTGCACGTAACAAAAGGATTCTAGTCAATGATGAGTCATAACTGAATATATATTCTGGAATATGCGCATAAACAAAGGAAAACTTGTCTTAATCCAGCGTAAGCCTTGAATATTTGAAGTTTTATCCCCGCGCGACGCCAGGACCATGGCTGCCATGACCAAGCGGTGATCATCGCTGCCAAAGGAAAAGGCATGGGCCACAGTAGATCCAGAGATCTGCAGAACATCCCCGGCTGTCTCGCACTTGATCCCGGCCAGCTCAAGGAGCCTAGCCGTCGTGGCCAAACGATCACTTTCTTTAACCCGCAACTCAGCCAATCCAGAAATCGTCGACACACCCTCGGCAAATGCGGTCACGACTGACAAAATCGGGACCTCATCAATGAGCGCAGGAATCTCTTCCGCCGACAAATTAATTGATTTGAGCGGCTGACCTGGCGCTCGATAAAACGTCCAGCAGCCCGTATTCTCTCCGATACCGTCAGTCTTAATGCCATCCGGCACGACTGAGACGCTGACACCCATGCGTTCCAATACCTTAAAAAAACCAATGCGCGTCGTATTTGTTAATACCCGTTGTGCCGTTACTTTTAGGCCGGGATGCAAAGATGCCATTGCCGCAAAAAAAGCGACACTGGATGGATCTGATGGAATTTCACAGTCAAACGCCTTTGGCATCCAAGGGCCAACGATTTGGGTCGTTTCAAAACCCAGATAGTTCGACCTCTTTATGCTCGCGCCAAGGGACTCCAACATGTTTTCCGTGTGATCACGAGCGCCCGTGGGCTGCCCCACTACAGTGAGTCCGCTGCACGTAACGCCGGCTAGAAGAAGCGCAGATTTTACTTGGGCTGATGGTGTTGGGAGAGAGTGCGCCCTTGGGCTGAGTTGTTTTCCGGTTATGGTTAGTGGAAGGGTGGCGCCATCTGCTGCACCAATGGTTGATTCAATGTCGGCTCCCATGTTCTTAAGGGGATCAATCACGCGGGCCATGGGCCGTTTTTGTAAGGACTGATCACCCGTGATCGTCATGCGTAAACCGGGCATACCAGAAAAAAGTCCCGTCAAAAGACGCGCACTTGTTCCACTATTTCCCAAATCAATCGCCTGCGTCGGAGACTGCCAAGCCAACATTCCAGGTGAGTTCACCAGCCAAACGAGACGATCCTCTTGGTCCTTTTCCTCAGTAAATGACACCCCGAGTTGCAAGAATGCATTGCGGGTAGCCATGCAGTCATCACTGTCCAAAGGACTCTTAATGACTGACCGTCCCTTGGCCATGCTCGCAAATATCAAGGCGCGATGGGTTAGTGATTTATCAGGACAAGTTGGCAGCTCAATGTTTCCCTCGGCATGCCGCCCGTTTGAAAGGGGGCCGACCGAACAACTATCAGCTTGCGAATTCATTTCGTTAAACACTGTTATTGGACTACCGCACCCATTTTCAGGAACTTATCAAAACGCTCATCGCGCAGTGCATCTGGCGACTTTGGGGAAAGTTCTTTCAACGCTGCAAGGATTTGGGTTTTAATTCGCGCGGCAGTCAATGGCAGGTCGCGGTGTGCGCCGCCCTCTGGCTCTTTGATGATGCCATCAATGACTTTCAAACCGAGGGCATTCTTAGCCGTGATTTTTAGCATTTCAGCCGCCCGCGGCGCTTCTGCAGCATCCTTCATGAGAATTGAAGCACAGCCTTCCGGCGAGATCACCGAATAGACTCCATGCTCAAGCATATAAACACGGTTAGCGACAGCTATTGCCAGCGCGCCCCCACTACCACCTTCGCCAGTTACAACGGTTACGATGGGCACACGCAAACGCGTCATGACCATGATATTTTTAGCGATCGCCTCACTTTGGCCGCGCTCTTCAGCATCAATTCCAGGATAGGCCCCCGGCGTATCCACCAACGTAATGATTGGTAGCTTGAAGCGCTCGGCCATACTCATAAGGCGCAGTGCTTTGCGGTATCCTTCCGGACGGGGCATGCCGAAATTGCGGAAGATATTATCTTTAGTCCCACGCCCCTTTTGGTGCCCAATGATCATGAGAGGGATGTCGTCCATTCTTGCCAAACCGCCGACAATAGACTTGTCGTCAAGAAAATTGCGGTCTCCATGCAACTCGATGAAACCAGTGGTCATCTCACCGATCAGCTCCGTCGTGTTGGGGCGACGCGGATGGCGAGCAATTTGGGTTGACTCGTAGGGACTCAAATTAGAAAAAATCTGCTGCCTGATCGTCTTAGCTTTGTTCTCCAACTCAGCCAGCTCACCATCAACGTTTCTTAATTGACTCGCGGCGATTCGACGCAGTTCATCAATACGATTTTCCAAATCTACCAGTGGCTTTTCAAAAGGGATCACGTCCATTTCTCCCGAGGTTTATTTTGTCCAGTATTCTGAACCATTAGTCCCTCCTTGTCACGAGGGACTTGTCTCGCGGGCTCAAACGACGCCCAAAACTGCCTCCAATGCCTCTAACCCCGAAAAATCATAAAAATATCTGCTCCCAGCAGTTGCTTTTTTCAGAGCCGTCTTGCTAAAATATAAGAAGGTTATGAGTTGCAATTAATTGGTCTTCCCAGGGGTATAAAATGGTCAAATCTGAACTCGTAGAAAGTTTGGCAGAACGCGCCGACATCACCCTCGCCAAGGCGGAGGAAGTGGTCGATTTATTCTTTAACTCTGTCGCTGAAACCCTTTGCAGTGGTGATCGGGTCGAAATCAGGGGCTTTGGAGCTTTTACCGTTCGGGAGTACAAAACCTACGAGGGTCGTAATCCTAAAACAGGCGAAAAAATCGTGGTTCCACCAAAGCGTTTGCCATTCTGGAAGACTGGCCAAGAGCTCAAACAACGCGTGGACTCAGCATTTTCTTGATTCAATCAAACATATCCTTCTAAAAAATTTCAAAACACCCAGGGGGCCTCTCTCTGG
>JBIJBX010000073.1:0-10258 GCA_044344995.1 Oligoflexales bacterium
TATCACAGGCACGATGGATCTCGGTCGGCTTCGGCGGATTGCACTGCGTATCCAAGGTATTCAGCGAGCGTTAAATGGCGCCGATTTTATCGAAACCTTTAAATTTTTTCTGGATGCTGGACAGTCAGAACGCGAGAGCTTTCAGTCTGCGGCGCGAATATTCCGTGGTGGTGATATCAAGGGTGTTAACGTATTCACCAAGGATTGTGTCTATCTCAAGGGTCTTCTTTCAGTTCATACATTCTTGCGCAAAGCCATTCAGGAGAGAAAACTGGATTATCCACAGAGGCTTTTTGCGGGCAGAATGACTATTGGCGATGTGATCAAGCTGGATGAAGCATTCAGCGACGGTTGGGTCGTCCCTGGACGCTATCTTCCGCCGTGGGTAGCTAATCGGCAAGGCCTCGCGACTTATCTCTGTTACAATGCATTTTCAAATCGCCTGCAGCTCGAGGAAGTCCGACTTGAGGACTTTGCCACAGGCTTGATCGATATGGGCGCAGTGGACTAGCCAATTTTTCGAATCAAAAAATCTCTCCCACGCCCCCGAATGGCGGACGTGGGTCGAGATGAAATTAAAATGTGACGGATCACTCTAGATTTTAGCGGTAACCAATGGGTTGAATTTGACCGTACTGGCCATAGCTGCCGTAATTACCATAGTTACCATAGTTACCATGGCCGTACCCAACCGGTGTTGGATGATTCCAGGGATTTCCCCAAGGTTGTGGGCGGCGATGATAATAGTAGTAGTTTACATTTCGGCAGCGATGCTGATTGAGGAATCGCCATTGGTAGGGATTGCCGCCATGATAGTAGATGGGTTGATACTGGTTGTAGCCATAACCGTAGCCTGGCTGTCCGATATGACGGTAGTTGCCCCAGCCTTGGAACGACTCAGTCGACGTATTACCATCCATTTCATCCATGACATTGTCGGGCTGTCGCCCTGTTTGATAGGCGTCTTGTATGGCCTGCCCAGCAAGGCTTTCTTGACCGTTGGGCAGGATGCGAAGATCGGCCTGACCAGGCAGCTCCTGACCATTGCGATCGACTGGGACGGCAATGACTGCGGCCTCTGGCAACCCTAATTCTGCCGGTGTGTTCTGATTCGCGGCAGTGTCTTTACTTTCATCAGACTTTGTTCCGCACGCAGTGCTTAATGAGATCATCACAATCGACGTTATCAAAGCGAACGATTTCGAGGTTTTCATTTTGCTTCTCCTTTCGTGAGCAATTATTTCACCTACGCATGCGATGTATTACTGGATCGAGAGTTTCTCAATTTGTTTTCGCGCTCTATGTCATCACTTCGGAAAATAAAACGTCGCTTTGACCGCGTTATGGCCAAATTGACGTGCTTGAAGCCAGAAGTCAGCCGGATCTGCGGAAGGAATAGTATTTCTTAGTTGGAAACCGACGCGTTAATAAGTCCAGCCAGGCGACGCATTGTTGCTCTGGGCAGTAACCTAGCTGTGAGTGTGAACATCCAGTTTACCACGCCGTCAACCACGACAGCGCGTTGTTGAAACATTCCATCGATGCCGGTTTGCGCGCAGGCCATCGAATTTGCAAATAGCATACGTTTCATACGGCTATTGCCCATACGAGCTCGATCAAAAAATTCTGTTTTGGTTGGTCCAGGGCAAAGGGTTGTGACGGACACGCCAGTTCCTTTGAGTTCCTCCGCCAGCGCTTCACCAAATGATAGAACGTAGGCTTTGGTCGCGTAATAGACGGCCATCCACGGGCCTGGCTGGAAAGCGGCAGTCGACGCCACATTCAAGATATGACCATCTTTACGCGTGAGCATGTCGGGCAAAAAAAGACGACTGAGCTCTGTAAGCGTATTGATGTTGAGCTGCATCATTCCAGCCATTTCTGTGTACTTTGACTCGGCAAAGGGTCCCCACAAGCCATAGCCCGCATTATTGATAAGAATATCAACTGAAATCTTACGCGCGGCCACTTCGTTGAATAATCTCTGGGCGCTACCACTTTCGGCGAGATCTGCTCGGATCACATGGCATGTGATATTGTATTTCTTTGTGAGTGTATTTGCGAGCTCGGTTAGACGTTCTTCGTTGCGAGCAACCAACACGAGATTCATGCGACGACCCGCAAGGATATGGGCGAAGTCCGCCCCCAAGCCAGTGCTGGCTCCGGTGATGAGCGCAGTTTTCATATCGCAAACCCCCATATGACAAAAACGAACATTAGACGTTGAATCTGAACTCCATGACATCTCCGTCTTTTACCGTGTAGTCACGACCTTCAGTGCGGATGAGTCCAGCTTCCTTTAATTTGGCTTTGCTTCCAGCTTTTACAAGGTCTTCAATCGCGTAAACCTCAGCGCAAATGAATCCTCTTTCAAAGTCAGAGTGGATTTTGCCAGCTGCTTGAGGGGCTTTATCGCCGCGGTTGATAGTCCAAGCGTGCACTTCCTTTTCGCCAGCTGTGAAGTACGTTTGTAGCCGAAGAGTGTCGTAGCCAGCACGGATCAGACGGTTAAGCCCAGGTTCGCTGACTCCTAGGGAGCTTAGCATTTCTTTTCGTGATTCAGTGTCAAGCTGAATGAGCTCTTCCTCGATTTTACCGCTGATAATCACCGTTTGAGCTTTTTCAGCCTTGGCTCGTTCTTTGACGGCAAGGGTGTATTGATTGTCTTTTGTACCGTCACACATGGATTCTTCGACGTTACAGACATACAAGATCGGTTTAGCCGTGATGAGGTGAAGATCACGCCACGCGTCGTGGACCTCTAGCACTTCTCCGACGAAACTTTCTAAAGGAAAAGTACGAGCAGGTTTAAGTCCCTGAAGATGGGTATTGAGGGCTTCCAGCATTGCGACAATTGCGGCAAATTTTTTATTACCGCTTTTGTTGAGTTTGCGATTTCGATCAAGGGCAACCTCGACAGTCGCGACATCGGCCAAGATAAGCTCTGTATCGATGGTTTCGATGTCCCTGATGGGGTTTACAGATCCGTCCACATGCACGATGTCGCCGTCTTCAAAGCAGCGCACCACATGGGCGATGGCATCAGTACTGCGAATATGCCCGAGAAACTGGTTACCCAGTCCTTCACCTTTTGAAGCACCTCGTACTAACCCGGCGATATCAACGAACTCCATGGCGGTCGGCACAATGCGTTGTGTTTTGATGATGCTCGAAATAGTTGTAAGCCGTTCATCTGGTACATCCACGCGGCCCACGTTTGGATCGATCGTGCAAAATGGATAGTTGGCCGATGCAGCGCCTGCCGCTGTAACTGCATTGAAAATAGTCGATTTGCCCACGTTTGGTAATCCGACGATGCCGCATTTAAAACCCATATGTCTCCCGTCTTGCCAGTGAGGCAAGTGTGTTGAATTCAACGACGCATGTTAATAAATTGGACAGGGAACTTAAGTTCTTTGCCCTTGAGCAGAGCCATAACGGCCTGTAGATCGTCAATACTCTTGCTTGTGACGCGCAGTTGGTCGCCTTGACCCTCGGTCGTGACTTTAAGTTTCGAGTCTTTTATCAGTTTGTTGACCTCTTTTAGCTCCTCTTTTTCAAGAGATGCTTTTAAGTCAATGATCTGCCTGATCATGTTACCGGTGGCCTGCTCTTCAGGGTTGTATTTCAATCCTCTTAAATCGATGTTTCGCTTGGCCATTTTCTGATGAAGAATTTGATGAATACTCCGAAGCTTCATCTCATCGTCAGCCATAATTTTTATTTTCTTGGCAGTCTTATCCAGTTCCAAAGACGATTTCCCGCCCCGAAAGTCAAAGCGCTGCTCAATCTCCTTAGCCGTCTGATTGACCGCATTCTCGACTTCCATGAGATCCAGCTCACTCACGATGTCAAACGATGGCATGTCCACCCTCCTCTGAAGCACTAACGTCTTGCCGATCCGGTGCTCTTTCCCGTACACTTTAGGGATGAGTTACGCAATAAAAATATCCATTTACCTTGCCAGCGCCAGTCTTTCCGCGACGGTTTTTTACGCCTACTCTGGACAGGCTGCAGTGGTTAAAAAAAGGGTCCCCTTAGATCAGCCCCTTGCCGGGCAACAAGCGTTGGTGCCACCTCAGAACTCGGTTCAAAAGGCCCAAAAAGCCCAACAAAGCTTCAGTCAGTGCACCGCCAGAGCAACTGCCGCTGTTAAAGGCGGCAAATTACGACTCGAAGAACTGCCGTTGGAGTTTGGTCGCTGTACGGACCGCTTTCCGGCGGCTGGATTATTCAATGAGTGCAAGAAAAATTTGTTAAAGTCAGCTAAAGGCTCGGAGATTAAGCCAGAGGGTGTGGCACGCTGCAAAGAGTTGCTGACAGCGGCCAGTTTTGACTCGGCAAAACCCGCGCCGATTTTTTCAGGCGGCGGCCAGGTCGTATTTGCCGGAGTCGGTTTGAATCGACCGCTCGTGGCTGCGGGCATGTCAGTGCCAAATTATAATTGTGTGCAGCTGCAAAGTGTTTTGGCAGATATTCCTAAAAATGGTCAGCATCTCTTGTTTGGCAATCATCCAAAGATGTTTTTAAGTGGTAAAGATCAGCCCGCATTTTTGCAAAAGCTAGCCGCACTAAGCTCTAAACAGCCCAAAGATAGCAAATACTTAGACGTCCTCGGCTTTGGTCGCCAATATGGCGCCCCGCAAAGCAAACAGGCGGTGGTTTATTTTCCTGCAGGCTCCTGTGAGTTTGAGTCGAGCGCGGGAGGGATTTTTGCTGGCCTTAATCTCTTTTATCTTGTGGACGAGAAAAGTCAGATATTTACCCCCTATTTCGGTATTGCCTATTACCGGGCAACTCAAAAAACGGTTAACACCCCAGAACTCGTCAATGAGGTGATTTCCAAACTGGGTTCGGACTATAAACCCTACAGCAAGGATGCTCATACCATCTTTATTGCAGCGATTCCCTTTAAAGAGGTCGATAAGGAACGAGACCCAAGGAATATCTGTGAGTTGCCCCGCCCCCATAAACTCGTGGCGGTCGTCCATACCATTCCGGGCAAGCCCAATGTCCCGGAGTATTTATTGCTGGCTAATATCCGTAATTTATGCGAATACGGAGATCGTCGGGCAGGAAATTTGCTCCGATAAATTAGCTTTGAAGGGTGGTGATTTTCTAATGCCAGGAATTCGACTTCGTGAAGGTGAAGCTTTTGAGGCCGCTTTGCGCCGTTTCAAAAAGCAGTGTGAGAAGGGCGGTGTTCTGAGTGACGTTCGCAAGCGTGAACATTACGAGAAGCCTTCCGTAAGACTCAAGAAGAAGTCAGTGGCAGCGCGTAAACGCGCCGCGAAGAAAAGTCGCAAGTTCTAAGCCACCTCGTTATTCTCTAAAAAAAACCCGCTGTCGGAGAGTGACAGCGGGTTCTTTTTTGTGGTTTATTGCCGTTGATTTGAAGTGTGAAATTAGGCTGTTTATCGAGAACGCTCCGGATAGGCAACAGACGTGAATTCTTTAGACGACGTAAAAAATCGTATCAAGACCAGGGTTCCACTTGAACAACTTATTGGCGAAACCGTCACGTTGGTCAAGCGGGGGCCTAGCATCACGGCGTGTTGCCCCTTTCACGCCGAAAAGTCACCGAGCTTCCACATCTATCCGGATCAACATTACTACTGTTTCGGCTGTAAAGAATCAGGCGATGCGATCACGTTTGTACGTAAAACCCGTGAAATGAGCTTTATTGAGGCCTTGCGATTTCTGTCGGCTAAATACGGCATTGAGGCGCCAGAGCTCGAGGAGTCTGAGGGTGTAAAAAGGCGCCGAGGAGAACAGGTTGCTTTGAGCCAAATTATGGTGGCAGCCCAGGATTTTTTTGTCAGCCAGATAAAAACCGAGCGGGGTGTTGAAGCCAGAAAATATCTAATCGAGCGTGGGTTTAGTGAGGAGAATATCGCCAAATTTGGCTTTGGCTTGACGCCCGTAGAAGGTTACGGTTTGGTGAAACACCTCAGGAGCATGAGCTTTCGTGAAGATGACCTGCTCAAAGCCAGCCTTGCCGTGATGAGCGCTAAAAGTGGCAGGCCGTATGATTTTTTCCGTGATCGCATAACGATACCCATTCGGGATGCGCAAGGTCGCGTGATCGCATTTGGTGGCAGGACCACCATTCAAGATCCAGCTAAGTACAAAAACAGCGGAGCCACGTCACTTTTTGATAAATCGGCCGTGCTGTTTGGCCTGGATCATGCGCGCGAGTCGATCAAAGATAAACGTTCGGCTGTGATCGTCGAAGGTTATATGGATGCTCTCTGCCTTTGGCAGGAGGGGGTCCATGAAGTCGTTGCCTCAATGGGTACCGCTTTGACAGTCAGGCAATTAAAATTACTTTGGCAGCAAACAAAAACGCCCGAAGTGATTATACTATTTGACGGAGACAATGCAGGTCAACGTGCCACCCTCGCAGCCATCGAAGTGGTTTTAGAGTTACCAGAGCTGCGTGTGCGAGCGGCAAAGCTGGATGGCCAGGACGATCCAGACACGTTTGTGCGTAAACATGGAGTCGAGGCTTTACAGCAGGTTTTAAAAAAGTCAGTGGACCTGATAGAGCTTTGTATTAGCTCAAAATTAGCGGGTGTCAATTCTGCAGCCATACCAAATATCGTGACGACAGAATTCGTACCTTGGCTTGCCAAGATTCAAGATCCTGTCAAAAAAGGCTTTCTGGTGAGCCGTGTCTCAGGTTTGACTGGCGTACCGGCGGAGGTTATTGCGCGGCAGTTAGCTTCATTCGCCTTTGGCACCACGCGGCAAACTTGGGCGCCGCGGCAAGGCACTGACCGTTCCGGGTCTGCTGCGCCTCAGCCCGTTCAAAATACCAACTCAGCACCAATTCTGCCAACACGGTCACTTTCACCCGTTGAAAAGGGGGTGTTGGGGCATTTGTTTTTTGCTGAGGCAGGTGAGATTGATTGTGGCAAGGTCGCCACGTTTATCGAAAAGGAACTATCCTTGGAACCGCTATGGCAGCGGTTTGCCGAGCGCCTCATTACAGCCCATGTGAATCATTTGTCCCCTAATTCAGATCCCTTATGGCGTGCCGACTTTACCCCCGAGGAGGACATTGCCTTGGAGGCGATCACCGCCTTGAGGGCAGAGACTTTTTTAAGCAAGGATCGGGGTCGCGCCCTTGAGCGCCTTATCCTGGAGCAAAAACGTCAAAATATTCAGCAAGCTATTGCGGTTTTGAAGCGCCAGGTTCAGGTGGCAACGGCCCAGTCGCCAGACGAAGTGCCGAGCTTTATTAAAGAAGTCATGGCGTTGACCCAAAGTTTGACGGCCGTTGAGCGCCAAATTTCGGGTGATCAATAAGTAGAGAATATTGAGTTTAAGACCCTGAAAGTGGTGGTTGCCCGATTTAGGCATAAATCTTGCAAACCCTTGCTGCGCTTGGGTTTTTGTTGCATGCCGAGGGATTTGGGGATAGTATCGACCGCTTAAATTATTAGTCCCCACCCAGATAGAGGCAAGACATGGCCAAACACAAGGTTAAACCTAAATCAAAGCTGGCGCGCCCCACTGCAAAGAAAGTGGCGAAGCCTGTTAAAAAACTTGGAGCTGGAACAACGGTTAAGAAAGTTTTGAAGTCTGCCGTTAAGACCATGTTGCGGGGAGCTAGTGCTTTCAAAAAGAAAACTGTTGCGGCCAAAGCCCCAGCGACTATGGCAGCATCAAAAAAGACACCTCCCAAAAGTTCAGCCTCTCGAACACAAGCTCCTAAGAAGCCTACCGCCAAACTAAAAAGCGCGAAGAAGGAATCCAAGAAGCAGGAGTCTGTAAAGCCAGCTTTGTCCAAGAAACCAAGCCTCGTAAAACCAGTGCCAAGCAAACCGATTGCCGCCAAGTCTGCTCTTAAACAGCCAGAAGCTGCTACCAAACAACCTGAAATCGCAGTAGTTGCCGCCGGCACTGAGGCGCCTCGCCGAGGACGTCCACCAAAAACAGCTGGGGCAGCACCTTTACAGCCTGTGGTGAAAGTTCCTGGACGCCGTGGACGACCACCCAAAAATCCAAGCTTGGATCTCGGTGGCATGAATGGCGCGAAGTCTGGTGGTCTCGAACTGCATAAAATTATCGATGGTCTGATTAAGCAGTTTAAAAAAGCTGGTGCTGTGGCGTTTAAAGATATTGAAGCAGCTTTTCCCAAAGGAGCAATTAATCCGGATCTGTTGGATGATGTGATTGTCTCACTCCAAGATCGTGGGATCGAAGTGGCCGATCGTCGCAGTGGAGCTCGCAAGGGCAGCGGCGGTGATGATGAACTCGCTGCTGGAATCGAGGACGATACCGATTTGGGCGGGGACGCCGAAGGTGCCGACTCAGAGGGCGAGGAAGCGGCAGAAGCTCCAGCTGAGTTTGACGCATCGGACGCTGCCATCGGCAAGTCAAATGACCCTGTTCGTATTTACCTGCGGAAAATGGGCGCGGTCGCGTTGCTCTCGCGTGAGGGCGAAGTTGTTATCGCTAAAAAAATCGAGAACGAAGAAAATCGTATTTTAGAGCGAGTTCTCAAGTTCCACCTGGGAATGGACGCGGTCATCGGAACTGCCAAGGCTTTTGTTGCCAATGAAGTCCGAATGAAAGCTTTCATAAAGGGTTTTGACGACGACGAGGCGAGCAATAACGAGCAAGAACACTTTGAGAAAGTGCGTCTTCAGACTGTAGAGTTTTTGAAGATTCATGATGAATTTGAGGCTGCGAACAAAAAAGCTTCTTCGAGCCAAAAAGCAGCGGCGAAAGTTGACGCCATTCGTGAAAGAATTTTCTCTGGTCTGAAAGATCTGAATATCAATCGTAAAATCTTGGTTGGCGTCATCAATCAGATGGCTCAGTACGCGAACGCTGTTCGCGAAGCGCGCCAGGACATGGAATATTATGCAAGGCGCCTCCAAACAAACGTCGACGCCTTGGGTGCATACATTAAGTCTGGAAATCAAAAGCCATTTGGCGCCGCTGGTGACCGTGAGTGGCTCAGGATTGTGAGAAACTTCCAGTCGGCTCAAGACACCATCCAAAGGGTTCTTCAGCAAACCGGCATGACTCTGGTTGATCTGGAATCAGCTCACAAGGATCTGGCGGCTATGCATCAAGCGGCCGAAAATGCTAAGCGAGAACTGGTAGAAGCCAACCTCCGCCTCGTAGTTTCGATCGCAAAAAAATACACAAATCGGGGACTTCAGTTCTTGGATCTGATCCAGGAAGGCAACATCGGTTTGATGAAAGCCGTCGAGAAATTCGAGTATCGTCGTGGATATAAGTTTTCAACTTATGCAACCTGGTGGATTCGCCAAGCCATTACGCGCGCCATTGCTGACCAAGCGCGAACAATTCGTATCCCGGTTCACATGATCGAGACCATTAACAAGATGATTCGCACTAGCCGCTTCCTGGTTCAGGAAATGGGGCGCGAACCAACACCTGAGGAAATCGCGGCCCGTATGGACCTTTCGGTTGATAAGGTGCGAAAAGTTCTAAAAATCGCCGTTGAACCGATTTCTCTGGAAACGCCAATTGGTGAGGAAGAAGATAACCACATTGGTGACTTCCTTGAGGATAAATCTCAGGCTAGCCCAAGCGAAAGTGTCATGACGGCGAGCTTGTCCGAGCAAACTAAAAAAGCTTTGGCAACCCTGACGCCGCGCGAGGAGAAAGTTCTGCGTATGCGTTTTGGTATTGCTGAACGCAGCGACCACACCCTTGAAGAAGTAGGTCAAAATTTTGATGTAACACGCGAGCGTATCCGCCAGATTGAGGCGAAAGCTCTGCGTAAGCTTCGTCACCCAAGCCGCAGCAAAAAACTGCGTGCCTTCATCGAGGGGTGATTCTGTCACCAGAAGTTTCGAGGCGTTCATCCGCCTCGTGATTTCAGTGGGGGCTCATAGCTCAGTGGTTAGAGCAACCGGCTCATAACCGGTTGGTCCCTGGTTCAAGTCCAGGTGGGCCCACCACTATACTACTAGTTGTTATCCGCATTTTTTAACCGTTCGAGTTCAACCTTCCCAGTTATGCTAAATCTTTTCAGATCAATCAATTGCCTTGTCCTTGTCGGAGTTCTTCTCGCCTCGCCAGTGAGCGCGTCCAACGATAAAACCATCAATATTGGTTTTGTCGGGGGTAGTGGAACTCTTGGTGCGCGCCGTGGCTGGGGAGTACTTGCTGGTGGAGCCCGTCTAAAAAGGTATCACTATGGTGCCTACGGTTACGGAATCCATGTTGGTAACAGATTTAGTGATCCAGCTACTTTTTTTGTTGAGGGTGG
>JBIJBX010000074.1:0-10257 GCA_044344995.1 Oligoflexales bacterium
GCGGGCGCAGGCTTTTTCGGGCTTATGGGATATTTTGCAAAAAAAATCTCAACCATGAAACGCGCCGAAAAAAAATTCACAGCTGTTATCATTGGCCGCGGATTTGCCGGACTGACCAGCGCGGTTGAGCTGGCGCGTGCCGGTCTTGAAAATATCGCGTTGATATATGATGAGCTGGAGCAGCGATCAGCATCAAGTGTGGCCCAGGGTATTTCGGCCGTAAAAGGCATTCTTGAGGCAGACGCCGAGCTTTTCGAGCTGAAATTGGCGGGACACCGTGGCTTTGAGGCTTGGTTGAGCGGAATCGAAACTATGATTGGCAGGGCGCGACCGCCAGGTGTTTGGATCAGTGGCGTAGCTGAAAAATTCACAACTCTTCAGAGTTTTCGCAAAGACTTTGGCCGGATTTATCGAGGGGACTTTATCGGGGCTAAAAATGTGGTGTTGTCATATGAGGGCAAGGATAATTTTGCGCAGGCGCGATATCCCGGTGATTTTTGGATCGATTCTAATTATTTATTAAGCCTGCTCACGGAGGCCGCCCTGGCGTTGGGCGTCCATCTGATACCAGGCAAAGTTAAAAGCATTGAGCCAAATTCAGGACATTCGGTAATTGAGATCGGTTCGCAAACACTTATCGCCGAATTCACAATTGTTGCAGCCGGCCCGAGGTCATTAGAGCTGATTCCGAGAGAAACGGCCGATGCATTCGATGACTTTTTCGGCGTGCCAGGCTTTACTTTTAGTAGCGAGACATCGGGCGAAAAGAGATGTGAGGTAAAGGGAACCGCTAGCTTTGTAAGTAGTCACGGTAAAGCTTTTTGGGGCTCTACTAGCGAGTCCGCTGCGCCGCTTTCCGTGGTGCTAGCTGAATCGAAGAAACGGAGCAGTGACATCAACGTAAAGTTAGCACACGAGCTCGCTAAAAAAATCACTGCAGACTTAAGTGCACTAACCAACATTTCCACGTGCTGGGGAATCCGTGTGCGGGCGAAAGGTCGTTTACCGGTGGTTCGGCAAATCCACGCAGGCGGCAATATTTGGTTTAATACTGGCTATTATAAAAGCGGAGTCATCTTGGCATGGTTGTTTGCGGGACGACTTGCCGCCCAGGTTGCCGAGTCCATTAAAATCGCTGCACGCCGAGAGATTTCCAGTCACTAACACGCACTAGCCAGCGCGCGTCATCGATGGCTTGCCACGAATCAACGCGCAAAGCCACCCACAAACGCTCGTTACTTGGAATCTGCGCAATGAGTGAGGCTGGTACTGTGATCTTACCCGCCGAGGCAGGTGCTTGGCATGTGATTCCTCGAAAGCTACCGGACGGGGAAAAGCTCAAGGTCACGACCGCATTTCCTGGATCTCCATCGAGAGCCCACGTGGAAACAAAAGTTTGTGATGCGGAAAGTCTTAAAGAAGGTGGATCAACATCCTCAAGGTAATCATCATCTCCGCTAGCTTGTTCACGCCCCGCAAAAATAACGGACTTTAATAAAGTTGGCTTTGCGACGCGAAGTTGTCCATAGCCATTCGATGTGCGAGCTGTGATGCTCCACTCGCTACTCTGGCGTTGGGCCGCTTGAAAAGATCCGCCCACGAGCATGTCGTTTACTTTGGCGGCGCTTGAGTTTATGAAGCCCCGACTGGTGGCACTAAGAATTCCCGACCCACGACGGGCGGCTGTAAAAGAAGTTGGCGCCTCATTGCTCAACGCACAGTTTGCTGCAGAGATTTTGCTTATGGTTGATGATAGGGACGAGCTGGGGAGTGCCTCGCTGGCTATGGATGATAGCTCTAGTCGGCCACCACCTAGATCGACGGCCAGCAGATTTATGGCTGCGAGATCTGCCGTAGGTTTAGCCTCGGTAACAGTTAAGCCGCGAGCAGATTTTTCGTCGGCATCTGCCGACCAGCTGAGAATTACAATGGCGACAAGCTGATCTTTAGGGAGTCCCGAGATCGTCTCTGAAAACTTTGTTGCCGATCTTCCGCTGCAGGGCGTATATGTCCCCAACGATTTGATCGCGCCTGTCACGGGGTAGAATGCCATCTTGCAGTAAGCGGCCGTCCGCGTATCAAAGCTTAAATTCATCGCAGAGCGGTCTGCGTTGCGCTCGAAAACCACGGTCTCTGGAATAATAATGGTATCACTGGCGCCAATCCTAGTCGGAGCCTTTGGTGCCGTTGCAAATTTACACGCACCAACGCTACTTAGGAGAAGTAAAAGCGCTGGGATGGCTCCAAGGCGATGTATGATAAATTTTCCGGTTGAACAGGGCATGGATGACCAATTTTGTTGACTAGATCAAAAAATCACTTGTCTTTATTCTATCAAATGACCACGATTAGCTTATAGTTCTTCCAGATCACGCATGCCCATGGTTGGGACGGGGTGAGTTCTCCTTCTGGGTAAGTTCAAGGACACTCTTAGGTTTTTATGAATATTAACGATTTAACCCAAGCCCTTACTTATTTTCTGGCCATGGTCTTTGCCTTGACCTTTCACGAGGCCGCCCACGCATTTACGTCTAATTTTTTAGGAGACGACTCCGCTAAAGCGGAGGGCCGACTCACCCTAAACCCGGCTGTTCATATGGATCCTATTGGGACCGTAGCGTTCCCTTTGGTTTGCTCGGTACTTGGGGCGCCATTCATTGGGTGGGCCAAACCGGTTCCTTATGATGAGCGTAATTTTAAAAATCCAACGCGTGATGCCATGCTTACGGCAAGCGCAGGCCCGATCTCAAATTTATTACTCGGCTTTCTGTGCATGCTAGTCGTGGGGCTAAACGCCAGATTTCAGTGGAGTGTTTTCGAGCAGGGCCAATTTCTCGCGCCGATCATGAAGTTACTGACTGCCATGATATACGTAAACGGTATGTTGGCCTTTTTAAACCTCATACCTCTGCCGCCCCTCGATGGGGCGACTATTATGCGGGCATTTGTGAATCGGGATTTTTGGGACCGCTACGAGGCGGCAGTGGCGCCGTATGGCTTTATTATTTTTTTACTTTTGGCCTATTCTGGCGGACTTAACTGGATTAGCGGCCTTACGATGGCTTATGTGAGTATTCTGGAGTCCCTGGCTGGACCAATTATAAATATTCTTTAGTTTGACGGGACATCCCACTTCTTGGGCTCAAGCCCCTGCCCGCGCTGTGGTGGCGCGGGATGACGCACTTTCATAAAATAGCCATGGAAATTTATTGACCGTAGAGGCCATTGTTTTATAGCATTTAGGTCCAGCTAGGGATCAATCACTTCCTGCTCGGGTCAACAAAGGTCTCCCGCCCCATCGAAATCGACTTTTTAAATTGTGCTGGACGTCTCCATGAGTACAAAACAGCGGACAAAGTATATTTTCGTAACCGGTGGAGTCGTATCCTCCCTTGGTAAGGGCATTGTTGCGGCAACCGCGGGCGCGCTCCTTGAGACGCGAGGGCTGAAGGTTGTCCTCACTAAGGCCGACCCCTATATTAATATTGATCCTGGAACCATGAGCCCTCATCAACATGGGGAAGTTTTTGTCACCGATGACGGTGCCGAGACAGATCTCGACATAGGTCACTACGAGCGCTTTACCCATGCGACCCTCAGCCGCGCGAATAGCTTTTCGGCGGGCAAAGTCTACGACACAGTTCTAAATAAGGAGCGGCGTGGCGACTACCTCGGCGGCACTGTGCAAGTGATTCCGCACATTACAGATCAGATTAAAGAATTCATTTTTAAGGCAAGCGAAGGCGCTGATATCGCAATCATCGAGGTGGGCGGCACAGTTGGGGACATCGAAAGTTTGCCGTTCTTGGAAGCGATTCGCCAAATTCGCTACGATCTCGGTGATGGCAATTGCTTATTGATCCACCTGACACTGGTTCCCTATATCGCAGCGGCAAAAGAGTTGAAGACCAAACCAACCCAGCATTCAGTAAGGGATCTTCGTCAAATAGGTTTGCAGCCAGATATGTTGGTTTGCCGAAGTGACCGCAAGATACCGACAGAGCAGCTTCGAAAAATCGCACAGTTCTGTAACGTTAAACCAGATCGCGTGTTTGAGGCGCTTGACGCAGACAGTATTTACAGATTACCTCTCTTGATGAACAACCAGGGATTTGATCAGGCGATTGTTGAGACTCTCAATATTTGGACGGGCGCACCTGACCTTGCTGCATGGCGGCGTATTGTCCACAACCTAGATCATCCAGCTGCTACAACTAAAATTGCTGTTGTTGGTAAGTACGTCGGCGTTTTTGATAGCTATAAATCCATCGACGAAAGTCTCGTGCATGCGGGGATCGCCAATAGTTGTAAGGTTGATGTGGAGTATTTGGATGCCGATGAAATCAACCCCGCCAATGCAAGTCAGCTACTAGCCCCGTTTGACGCCATTTTGGTACCAGGAGGATTCGGGTCTCGAGGCGTTGAGGGTAAGATCACTGCAATTAAATACGCGCGCGAATCGAGCAAACCATTTTTTGGAATCTGCCTGGGCATGCAGTTGGCTGCCATAGAATTTGCGCGTAATGCCCTTCAACTAGCGAGGGCTCACAGCCAGGAATTCGACGCACAATCCCCTGATCAGATTATCCATCTAATGGACAGCCAAAAGAGCGTCACATCCAAAGGCGGCACCATGCGTTTGGGCGCGTATCCCTGCTTACTGGCAAGTGGTTCCCGGTCACATAAGGCTTATGGCGGATCAGAGATCAGCGAACGCCATCGGCATCGCTACGAGTTCAATAATTCATATCGCGCTCGTTTTGAGTCGGCTGGAGTTGTTTTTGCTGGTGTTTCGCCAAATCGCGATTTGGTTGAAATTATGGAAATTAAAGATCATCCGTGGTTTGTGGCCTGCCAGTTTCACCCCGAGTTAAAAAGTAGGCCTACTAAAGCGCATCCGCTGTTTAGAGAGTTTGTTGCTGCCGCCGTTATGTCCAAGAAGGGGTCGTGATGTCGATCGCATCGACCGAAAACTCGGCTGACGCCGGCAAAATTTTGCAGTCTGGTCGAAACGCCCTGGAGCAAGAGGCACAGGCTTTACGCGAGACCGCATTGAAATTGGGTAAAGAGTTCACCGCCGCGGTTGAAACTATGCTGTCTACCACCGGCAAGGTTGTGATCACCGGCCTTGGCAAGTCTGGACATGTGTCGAGAAAAATCGCCGCAACTTTAGCGAGCACAGGGACGCCATCATTTTATTTGCATCCAGCTGAGGCTTTGCATGGTGACCTCGGCATGATGCAGCGCCAGGACGTGCTAATGGCCATTGCATTTGGTGGGGAAACAGAAGAAGTCAACGCCGTAGTTCGCCATGCGAAAAGAGTCGGCGTACCAATCGTCGCGATCACTGGCAACGTGAAATCGTCACTGGCCCAGCTTGCCGACATCGTGCTTGATGGCTCTGTCAAACGTGAGGTGTGCCCACACAACTTAGCACCCACCACATCAACAACAGTCGCGTTGGCTTTGGGTGATGCAGTCGCAGTGGCCATCATGGAGGCGCGCGGATTCGGAGCTGCCGATTTCGCGCGACTGCATCCCTCCGGTGCCCTCGGCCGTAAACTTGCGACGGTTCATGATCTTATGAAACCAGAAGGCCCAGCGTTGCCGGCCGTTCCAGCCAGCGCCTCATTCCACGAAGTTTTGGAGGCTGTAACGCGCAAAAATTACGGAATTGTACCAGTGGTCGATAACTCTGGAAAATTGATGGGAGCCATTTCCGACGGCGATATAAGACGCGCCTTGTTGGCACAAGGTGCCGAGGCCATAAAGATGAGCGCTCTCCAAATGATGACGAAGAGCCCCCGCACCATCAATGCACACTGCCTTGCGATTGAGGCGTTTAAGCGTATGGAAGAGGCGCAGATCACGTCATTATTTGTGGTGAGTGAGCAGCGCCCAGACCATCTCGAGGGTCTACTGAGAATGCATGACCTTTTGGCAGCAAAAATCGTATAATCATGTTTCAGATGAGTAAAAGTAAATTAACTTTCATGGCGCTATCAATCGCAGCACTTGTTGCTGCTGTGTCCATTTACTTAAACCAATCAGGAGCACCTAGTGATCGCGAGTTTAAGGCTTCACTGGTTAAATCAAAGCTAACCCGTTTTGAGCTCTACAAATATAAAAATGGCCACTTGGCTGCCAGGGCCACCGGAAATAATGCCACCTTGTTTGCCCAGGGACGGCTGATCTGTGACGGCAGGATGCGAATGGTAAGAATGGACAATGGGCAAAGACAAGAAATAGAGTCGGACCAGGCTGAGGTGATTTTCCAAAATGAGAACTTTTTCGGCGATGGCGCCGGTATGGTGGACACGATCCTATTTACCGGAAATGTGGACTATATCCGAGGAGGTACCCGTTTTCAGAGTGATTGGATAAAGTATAGCGACAAGACAGGCGAAGCATTCACAGACAAACCAGTCAGGATCGATTCTGACGGCCAGTTTATTGCGGCAGAGGGTGGGATGATTTATAACACTAAAACAGAAGCTCTACGCATGCGTGGCGGCGTGTTCGGGTCAGTTCGCTCAGATCTCATGAAGAGCAACGCCGGGGGTAAAACCGCGAAATGACGACCTTGATAAAGTCTCTTAACTTAATTTGTCTGATAACCGCCTGGTTTTCGATGATAGCGCCCTTGCGCGCCGAACTTATTGAGGACGCCGACGATTTTTCGTCAACACCCATACCCAAGCCGACTAGTCCGAATCTTGAAACGAACAAAGAAAAGCCTGAGGTAGCATTTCCAGAGGATCCTGTGCCCAAGCCAATGTCCAACCCTTCGAGTGTACCCTTGCGCCAAGAACCTCAGGAAGCAAAAATCTCGAGTCGACCGCGGGCAAAAAACGCGAAATTAGGAGTCGTCAAGTTTTGGAGCAAGAGTCTTTCGGGTTTACGAAATCCGGGGTCGCTCATGTTAGAAGAGGATGTTGTTGTGACTCAAGACGACATTCGTCTTGAAGCCGATAAAGCCACAATATTTTTCGAACCAAAATCACGCGAAGTTCGAGAGGTGCACGCGGTGGGTTCAGTCAGATTTTCGAGGGTCGATCCAGACACAGGGCAGCCCATAAAGGCAGAGGGGCGTGAGGCTATTTTTAGCAACTCCAAGCGCCTTATAACCATGAAAGGTGAACCCGTTATGTATCGCGGCGATGACGTGGTGCGAGGCAAAGTTATTTACTATGATTTAAAGAATGGCTGGGTCAAGGCAGATCGAGTCGAGGGAGTTGTTCAACCAGCCACAAAAAAAACCGGACGTTCAAAATGAACGATGTGATGACTGGAAATTTAACCGAGAGCGCGGAGCTGGTGGCAGACCAGCTTTGCAAGTCATTCAAGTCAAGACAAGTGGTTAAGTCGGCAAGTTTTCGCGTGCGGACCGGCGAAGTTGTGGGTTTGCTTGGACCAAATGGCGCGGGGAAAACGACGAGCTTTTATATGGTCGTGGGCTTGTTGCAGCCGCAGTCCGGAAAAATCATGATGAACGATATGGACATTACAGAGCTGCCAATGCATGTGCGAGCAAAAAAGGGCATCTCTTACCTACCGCAAAATATGAGTATTTTTCGACGAATGACGGTCGAGGATAATCTTCTTGCGGTCATGGAGGTCACCGGGGTCCCGCGCGAGCGACGCGCTGATCGGCTTGACGAATTATTGACAAAGTTTCAGGTTGGTCATATTGCCAAGTCCATGGGAGCCGCCTTGTCGGGCGGCGAGCGTAGACGTGTGGAAATTGCTCGGGCGTTGATCATCGAGCCGAGATTTCTGTTACTTGACGAACCATTCGCCGGCATTGATCCCGTCACAGTAAATGAAATTCAGCAAATTATTCTGTCCCTTAAAAATGAGGGACTCGGGGTGCTTATTACTGATCATAATGTACGGGAAACACTTGGCAGCTGTGACCGAGCGTATATATTAGCCAGCGGTCAAATAATCGCCCATGGCCTGCCCGATGAAGTGGCGAGTAACAAAGCTGTTCGCGAGAGCTATTTGGGGGAAAACTTTAAGTTTTAGAGCCTTGATTGGCGGATATGCCACATTGAGCTCGCCCTGCCCCACCTTGCCTCCTTTGTTTAAAACTGGTCAATGACGGGTTTGCTGCTATACTGCTAGGAGATGCCAGTCACATTTATGTGAGGGCCGTTCGCAGATAAATAAAGGGCTTTTATGGCAATCAAAATTGGTCAATACGTTGGAATTGGCCAAAGCTTAACGATGACTCCCCAGTTGCAGCAAGCAATTAAGCTGCTGCAGCTTTCGCGCCTCGAATTAGAGCAGTTTGTAGAAACGCAGATGTCTGAGAACCCAGTACTCGAGGAGGTGGCTCAGGAAGCATCTGACGATTATTCCCCGATCGAAAAAGAATTCACCGAGTCAGAGGCAGTTAGTGGCCGACTTGAGGAAGCCTCTGCAATCGTCGATCAAGTGGGCAAGACCAAAGAAAATGAAGTCGATTGGGAGCGCCTCTCCGCCTATGAAGAGTCACGCAATCAGGCGTCGAGCGCCGGATCAAAGGGCAATCATGATGACGAAATGCCAAACTATGAAAATATTGTGACCAAAGCCTCCACCCTGCAGGAATATGTGCTTGATCAGGCCCGCGAAGTTGACCTGAGTCCTGACGAACTAAAAATCGCTGAACAGATCGCCGGCAACATTGATGACCGAGGCTATCTTACGATTTCCATAGAAGAGCTGTGTGAAAAGGAAAATTTCGATCAGGATTTGGCTGAAGGTGTTCTTGATACAGTCCAACGCTTTGAGCCACCGGGAATCGCGGCGCGCGACTTGCGCGAATGTCTCTTATTGCAGATAAAACATTTCAAACTGCGCAACGGAATTGTCGAGAAGATTGTCGAGAACCATTTGCATGATTTAGAGAATCGCAATTACTCGGCCGTGGCCAAGGCTCTGGGCGTCACGCTCGAGATAGTTTACAACAATGTTGGCGTTATTGCTGGGCTAGAGCCCATTCCTGGAAGACAGTTTGGACCGGATGCACCCCAATACGTGATTCCCGACGTATTTATTTTTAAACTGGGGACCGAGTGGGTGGTCAGCATGAATGAAGAAGGACTGCCGCGCCTGCGCGTGAGTTCTTTTTATAAGGATATGCTGAAAGAGCAGAAGGCCGTGCCCGCCAAAAATAAAGGCGGCAAGGAATACCTTGACGACAAAATTAAAAGCGCAAAGTGGATCATTAAGAGCATGGAACAGCGCCAGCGCACCATTCATCGCGTCATGGAAAAAATTCTTGAAAGGCAGCGAGATTTTTTTGAGTACGGCATTCAGTACTTAAAGCCAATGGTTTTGAGAGATATCGCGGATGCCTTAGAGCTGCACGAATCAACCATCAGCCGCGTCACAACCAACAAATATGTTCATACACCCAGGGGAATTTTCGAGTTAAAGTTCTTCTTCAATAGCGCGATTGGCAGAAGTGATGGCGAAAGCGTCGCGAACGAGGCGGTGAAAAGCCGGATCGCAGATATCATTAAAGCCGAAGATGCCAATAAGCCTCTCTCTGATCAGCAAATCATGGACATGTTGACGAAAGAAAATATCGACATCAGTCGGCGAACGGTCGCCAAGTATCGTGAGCAGGCGGGCATTCTTCCAAGTAGCAAACGCCGAAAGCCTTTTTAAATGGGAAAGCCTCGGGTTGTCATCGTCACGGGCCTATCCGGCGCCGGGCTAACATCGGCGCTACACACTTTGCAAGATAGCGGATTTTACTGTGTTGATAACCTGCCGATCGAGCTGCTTTGGGACACGATTGAGCTAATTGAGGCCGGAAAAATCCCGACAGATGTTGGCTACGCGTTTGGAATGGATATTCGGTCCGCCCAGTTCGCAAAAAAATTTCCGACAATAAAAAAAGACCTGGCTGAGCGCGTCGACCTTGATGTGATGTACATTAGTGCCGAAAGTTCTGTGCTGCAAAGTCGCTATGGTACAGCCCGACGGCGCCATCCCGCGGCTGATTTGGCCGTCGATTTAGAGGGGCAAATTGCTAAAGAGGAGCTGCTGCTTAAGCCCGTAGCTGAGGCCGCTGATATTCGGATCGACACGACCCATCTCAAACCTAGACAGCTCCGTGCATTCGTTGAGTCGCGGTGTGAGAAGATTGTGGGCCGACCCTTGCGCACATTGCAAGTCACTTTTGTCAGCTTTGGTTTTAAATATGGCACGTTGACGCCGGCTGAAGAGCTGCATGATGTGCGCTTTTTGCCAAACCCCTAC
>JBIJBX010000294.1:0-2821 GCA_044344995.1 Oligoflexales bacterium
ACCTGGAAGCCTGGTGGCTATTAGCCTTCACGGGCGGTGTCTTGCTGCTGCTCACTTTTTTGGTAACCAATATCGGTTTCACGGTACTAGATACCCTTGACCCTAGGCGTAACCAGTAGGAAATATCGCAGGAACATATGACCATACTACGCGTCGAAGATTTAAGAACTTGGTTTGCGACCCAGGAGGGTTTTGCAAAGGCTGTGGACGGCGTGTCATTTGACTTGGAAAAAGGACGCACACTCGCTGTCGTCGGTGAATCAGGCTGCGGAAAAACAGTACTGGCCACTAGCCTCATGCGACTATTTCGCCGCAGCGGTGTCACCCATCCATCAGGCAAAATTATTTATCGTGACCACGACTTGCTCCAGCTTTCTGATCCTGAGATGCAGGGGATAAGAGGCCGTCATTTAGCGTTAATTTTCCAAGAACCCATGGCAGCACTAAACCCCGTCATGAAAATTGGCGATCAGATCGCAGAACCAATGCTCAGGCATCTTAAAATATCACCCGACATGGCTCGCCGAGAGGCCCTCGGCCTTTTAGAACAACTAGGTGTCCCATCGCCAGACCGAGTCATGAATACATGGCCACACACTCTCTCCGGCGGCATGCGACAGCGTGTTGCCATTGCCATGGCCCTTTCCTGTAAACCAGATATCTTGATTGCCGATGAACCCACTACCGCACTCGACGTTACCGTACAAGCCCAGATCCTTAGACTTATCAAAGATCTGCAAAAATCCATGGGCATGGCTACAATTTTGATCACCCACGACCTTGGAGTCGTAAATGAAATTGCCGATGACCTCATGGTGATGTATTCCGGAAAGTGTATTGAAAAGGGTCGAGTTGAGGATATTCTGTTCGAACCGAAGCATCCATATACAGAAAAACTTATCGCGGCAGTACCAGACCTTGATGCGCCACAGCAGAAACTAGCGGCTATTGAAGGCCAAGTAAAACCTGCCACGTCAGTCGTCTTGGGCTGCCGTTTTGCCGATCGGTGCGAGCATGCATCTGATCGATGTAAACAGGGAGAGCATCCAAGTCTTATAAACCTGGGTCAACGTCAAGTCGCTTGTTACCTTTATGACAAAGATGCACCGCTCAAAAGACAATCGTCCAAGACGGTCAAGATTAAACCGGAATTTAAAGACACTCAGAATGCCGTGCCAACGCCTATTCTTGAGATAAAAAATCTGAAAACATGGTTTCCTGTCCAAGCAGGTATCTTGCGCCGCACAGTCGCCCATGTGAAAGCCGTCGATGACATATCCCTCACACTGAATGCCGGGCAAACTCTAGCGATTGTTGGTGAATCGGGTTGTGGCAAGTCAACCCTCGGCCAAACTCTCTTAAGGCTCATCAAGTCAACGGCAGGACAAGCTCTTCTAGCTCAATCCGATATTTTAGGCGCCAGTCGCTCAGAGCTCAAAGCTATTCGTCGCCAGATACAAATCATATTTCAAGATCCTTTTGCCTCGTTAAATCCCCGTTTTTCAGTCCGCGAAATCATTGATGAGGGCCTGAGAATTCATGAACCGAACCTCTCTGCTGATGCAAGGGATGAAAAAATTGGAAATGTTCTCGAAGAGGTTGGATTAAACGCCGAGGCGCGATTCAGGTATCCTCACGAATTTAGCGGTGGCCAACGACAAAGAATCGCTATCGCTAGGGCGATCGTTCTACGTCCAAAAATATTGATTCTAGACGAGGCAACAAGTGCGCTAGACGTATCCATACAGGCGCAGGTTTTAAATCTGCTTCAAGACATCCAGTCGAAATATAACCTGGCCTATATTTTTATCACTCACAACCTGGGCGTGGTTCGATATGTAGCCGACCATGTAGCTGTGATGTATCTGGGTAAAATCGTAGAGCGAGGTTCAGCCGACAGCATACTGAGCAAGCCTAGCCACCCTTACACCCAAAAATTACTTGGTAGTGTTCCGGTTCTAAAAAAAGGCGCCGCACTTCCCGAGCCGCTTCTTGGTGATGTTCCGTCATCCATAAGCCCGCCCAGTGGCTGCACTTTTCACCCGCGCTGTCCGCTAAAACAATCCATGGACGCTAGTGGCAAGGATACCTCAAGGTGTTCCTCCCAGGCTCCCGAACTCGCCACAACAGGTTCCTCAATGGCGCGTTGTCATTTCGTTTCAAGCAAGCTTTAAATTCATCGACCCCGTCATGGTCTAGCTATGTACTGGCCCTACCGTACTAGGTAACGCGCTAACATTTTGCACTGGCAAAAATGCATCATGAATCCCGAGTGCAATTTCCAGAACCTCATTGGCGTTATCAACCAACGTCACCTTCAACTGTGATAGCACCTCCGGCGGAACCTCCACGAGATCTTTTTCATTGCGCTTAGGAACAAGTACATGCTCGACACCGGAACGATGGGCTGCCAAGAGCTTTTCTTTGATACCGCCAACCGGCGTAACCAATCCACGCAGAGTAATCTCACCCGTCATAGCCAGCTTCGGACTAACTCGAAATCCTGTGAACAACGAGGCTATTGCGGTGAGCATTGTAACCCCAGCACTTGGTCCATCTTTTGGAATCGCTCCGGACGGGACATGAATGTGGATGTCCCGCTTCTCAAAATCATTCACCTTTAAAAATCCTGACAAATGACTGCGAACAAGGCTCAAGGCAATTTGGGCCGACTCTTTCATCACATCACCTAATAGCCCGGTCAAGATAAGCCGGCCCGAGCCCGGCATTTGAGTCGCTTCCACAAATAATATATCACCACCCACGGGCGTCCAGGCGAGGCCAGTGACCACACCAGGCGGAACCACACGGTTAGTATCTT
>JBIJBX010000296.1:0-2809 GCA_044344995.1 Oligoflexales bacterium
ATTTCTGCGTGGTATTCCCCGGGATCTCGAGCGACGGTGCCGGCGAATATTCCAGTGCCAGACCACCAGGCATTATCGCCATGCAATTTTGCAAGGCCGACTGTCAGTCCTCCTGCTTTTTTTTCTCCACTAACGTAGCTTGGATAGACCATGAGCCTTGAACCAGTAAGTTCGGCTTCAGCAAATGCCCTGTTAAAAGGAAAGCTAAGTGTAAGGCAAATCAAGCAGATAAAAGCACATAGATTTATATAAAAAAAACTGTCTCGTTTCTCCAAGTGAGTGATCCTTTCTATCGTCGTAGCTGTAAGCTGAATATCAATTTGAAGATTTCAAGTTATTGGCTCGTTCGAATCAAGTATCGCTCCGCGGTTCGGGGTCGGAGCTTGAGTCGGTGGCGTCACGAAGTCTTTGATTTGCGGGTAAAGCCAAAAACCAAAAAGAGTCACTCCCATGATGAGCAGAGCAAGACCAAAGGACGACGTTGCTCCGACGCCAAACAAAGATACAACACCTGCAAAGAAAATGGTGACGACCCCTAATGCCAGTAGGCCCACTAAAATGATGGGGGTGTAATCGGTTGCGAATGCCTCTTGAGACGTTATTAATGTAGCGCCGAAAACCACAGGCGCTACGAGATTTCTAAACAAACGTGTCACTGGTCTGGTGTCCTTATTTGAGATTTGTTGCAGCTCATAGTCTAGTTTCTTTAACAAATAAGTTGCAACGCCAATAAAAACAACGAGGGGCCCGGTTTAGTCCGTAACCCCTCGATTTCACTTTTAAGTAGAGTTATCTCTTTGGAATAATGGCTTGACGAAAAATCAACGACCTTTTCCCTTTTCTGGCTACAAAGTTCGTCATATTCGTTTAAAAGAGGATCCAAATAGCCCTTTCAGGTTGTTCCTTGAGCGCGATGACACTAAGTCTTTTCTTTGCCAAGCCTGCGGATGCCCGATGGAGCGGGTTCGAGGAAAACAGCGGTGTGAGGTCGAAGACCTGATAATGGCCGAGCGGCGTACTTTCATCCACTTTAATCAGCTTAAAGGCCGATGTAAAAGGTGCCACAAGACCCGCCTAGAATCCTTGGATTTTATCACCCATGAGACGCCACCTACTACAAACTTCGATAGGTATCTCATCGGATAATTCTCCCTGCACTCCAAAAAAGTTTCGACAAATTTGGATCGTGCTCTAATTTGGTCGGACTAGCAAGTCGATGGACAATGGAGTCCACTATACCCGATCGTGGATTGCCGTCTCTTCGGTGGGCCCGTAGAAGCAATTCCCAGTCGTGCGAGCACCTCCGCAATCTTTTTGCCCTCGGTGATCGCATCATCCACAATCATTACTTGCGCCGCACAAACAAATCTCCGGATCCACACCCACTGTTTTGCGAAGGAGCTCAGCCCACGGGACCAATATTCGCCAGGTGCACGGCCGGTTGATGGTTTGCCGGTTGGTGGTGGGTCAGTGTCACTTGGCTCATCATGGGCCGGACAAGTTCGTTTCTTTGTAGGATCCGGCACCACAAAATCTCGCCACGCATGATGTGGTTCAAAAAACTGTGAAAAGTGGTGAGGTTAAACCCATCCCCAAGATCGCGCCAAAAGAAATAAATTGCGGGAGTTATTCATCATTCACAATTTAAATAAAAAATAGCGAGACAGCCCTAATGAACTCTTATACTTCACGTTTTACGAACTTTTGTATCAGCTTCGCAGCCCTGTAATAACTGGCACCAACATTGCAAGCCCGTAGGCCGGGGCTGGGGCGGCAATATCGTCGCAAGTCTTAAAACTAAATTAGGAGTTCATCATGAAATCAGTCTCAAAAATCATCGCCTCGGTCGTATTAGCCATCAGCGCAGCGTCCTACGGTATGGCAAATGTCAACACCTATGCCGTGCCTAAGGCGAGCGTAGCCGAAAAGAACATTGTAGA
This sequence comes from Oligoflexales bacterium, assembly GCA_044344995.1. Classification (GTDB taxonomy): domain Bacteria; phylum Bdellovibrionota_B; class Oligoflexia; order Oligoflexales; family RGVZ01; genus CAMDKS01. The sequence continues at coordinate 1,941 of JBIJBX010000296.1, forward strand.
AGTGGCTCAAGAGGCCGGAAACTTCAAGACATTGCTTCAGGCCGCGACCGCCGCTGGCTTGGCTGACACACTAGCTAATACCGAGAACCTTACGGTTTTCGCGCCAACAGATGAGGCATTCGCTAAAATCCCAGCCGCGACACTTGACGCGCTTCTCAAGGATAAGTCTGCCCTCCGTGACGTTCTTACCTACCACGTCGTTGGAGCTAAAGTTCCCGCTAGCGTTGCGGTCACACTGACAGAAGCCACAATGCTTAATGGTAAAAAAGTCGCCATCAGCTTTGACGGCCAAGACCTCTTCATCAACGACGCGAAAGTCATCGCCAAAGACATTCAGGCAAAAAATGGCATCATCCACGTCATTGACACAGTGCTCTTACCGTCAAACTAAGGATATTTTTACCGCATCGCGTGTAACCGAGGCCCCATGCCATCTAGCGTGGGGCCTCGGTCTATCATAACTTCAAACTGGCGCATTTGAGCCATAAGAGTTATTTGACTCATTGGTTAATAAAGGAGTCTCAAATGAACATCACAAGGTCGATCATGCTTACAATGTCAATGATTTCCGGTGGCGCAGCCCATTCAGCAACGGTTGCTACAGATTTCACCTGGGCCGCCACGTGGGACTCCAAGGAAAGAGATCTGTCTAACGTGTCAGGTGAGTCCTCAAAAGCATCGTTTGCGATCCAGTCCACCTGGAAAAGACTCGATTTTTTCGGATTTTTGGGATGGTTTCGCAATCAGCAACCAAACAAACTTGTGGGATTTGCGCAGATTGATGCCGTATTCGAAGCCGGAAAACTATCAGAAATCATATCGTTAACCGTAAAATCCACGACACCTGATATTATATTCCGTTTAAGCCT
>JBIJBX010000295.1:0-2809 GCA_044344995.1 Oligoflexales bacterium
CAGCTGGTCTCGGTTGGGAAAATATGGATTCTGTCTTGAAGTAACATCTCCGGATACGTGGATACGCGAGGTAACTCTTGGCCGGCTGTATAGTAGATGAAAATATCATAGCTCTGCTCTTTGATGGCTTTACATTCACCCGTCGCCGCGACTCCCGTTATTGCGGTGAAACGCTCAGCTAGGCTTTTAGCCTCAAGGTGGCAATTACTGTTTACTTTGGGGAAGTCGTAAAGTTGGTAGAGAAATCTCGCGGAACCAGTCTCGGCAAATGACAGCGTTGAGTATAAAAATAAACCAGCTAGCGACAGATGATTTTTACTAATAAGCATAGTTCCTCCAAAATTGGCATCCCGAATCATTTGAATGCCACACCTGAAAAATTAGCCGTAATTAAACAAATTTAAAACCCAAATTAAGCCCTAGGGTTAGTCTACCGATGAAGAACAGTAATATTCTGTTAAACCAAGTGTTTTTACACCCCAGTTGAGCCAAAACCGCCTGATCTTGTGCCCCCGATGGGAAGCGCGTCCATGCGCCTAACTAAACCAAGAGTTATTTGGCCGATGCGGTCGCCCTTTTGAATCACAAAGGAGTCTTTGCCAGAATTATAAAGCAAGACGCAAATTTCATCTTTGTAGTCCGCATCGACAGTTCCCACACCATTTGTCAGCATGATCCCGTGTTTGAAAGCCAAGCCTGAACGGGCTCGGACTTGTAACTCAGGAATCATACCCGCCGGTACTTTTTCCCAGTCCACTCGCTCGATCCAAACTCCAGTCGGTACTTTTGCTCGCTCACCAGGTGGAATCACATAATCACTGGTCGCACGCAAGTCCGCCGCCGCCGATGCGGCGGTGGCGTAACTTGGTAAATACTCAGGAGCATTTGTTTTGAGATAAATCATGGGTGAAGAACAACTTACGCAGTTGGTTTTTTACCCAAGGCTTCTTTTCGTGACAGCTTGATCTTGCCTTGACGATCGATCTCAAGCACCTTCACTAGCATTTCCTCGCCTTCTTTACAGATGTCTTCCGTGCGCTCGACGCGTGCGTTATCCAACTGAGAGATGTGGCAAAGTCCCTCGGTGCCCGGTTTGATTTCCACAAAGGCTCCAAAGTCCATAATTTTCTTAACGATGCCGAGATAGATGGCGCCGATTTCCGGATCGCTAGTTACAGAACGAATCATCTTCTTGGCGGCCTCGGCGCTAGTTACATCCATGGCAACAATGCTCACCATGCCGTCATCGGTAACGTCGATTTTAACGCCTGTGTCGGCAACAATCTTCTTGATGTTCTTGCCACCAGGGCCGATGAGGTCACGCACACGATCAGGTTTAATCTTAATTTGGAAAATCCTTGGAGCGTACTCGCTGATCTCGCCTGGAGCACTGATCGCTGTGGTCATTTTTCCGAGGATGTGGCGACGGCCAGCTTGGGCTTGAGATAATGCCTGGCTGAGGATATCGCGGGTGAGACCGCCGATTTTAATATCCATCTGTAGGGCCGTAATTCCATTTTGGCCACCACACACTTTGAAGTCCATATCACCAAGGTGATCTTCATCGCCAAGGATGTCGGAAAGGATCGCGAAATTTTCACCTTCTTTGATCAGACCCATGGCAATTCCAGCCACAGGCTCCTGAATTGGCACGCCGGCTTTTAAAAGAGCCATGGTTCCCGCACATACAGAGGCCATGGAGGATGAGCCGTTAGACTCCAAAATCTCAGAGACTAGACGGATGGTGTAACCGAATTTAGCTTTGTCAGGAACCACTTGTCCCAGGGCTCGCTCGGCGAGCGCGCCGTGGCCAACTTCCCTGCGTCCAGGTGCGCGATTTGGCTTAACTTCGCCAACAGAATATCCGGGGAAGTTGTAGTGAAGCATGAAGGACTTGGTAGCATTTGGAGTCACGAGATTATCCAAACGCTGTTCATCATCAGCCGCTCCTAAGGTCACAGTCGCAAGAGCTTGTGTTTCACCCCGCGTGAACAAGGCGGAACCGTGTGGGCGCTTTAAAACGCCGACTTCGCATGTGATGGGGCGGATATCGGTCATGCCGCGACCGTCGATGCGCTTACGGGAACCTATGATCATTTCTCGCATACAGCGGAATTGCACATCTTCGAGAATTTTCTTAACGATCTTTGTTCGTGATGAATCATTGTCCGGGTTAACCGCTGTTAGAACGTCCTTGGTCAAAGTTATCAGGGACGTTTTACGATCGGCTTTGCTGGCGATTGTAAAAGCTTTATTGACTAGCGGGGTGGCCATGTCGTTAACTTTTTTCACAAGATCTTTATCCCAGTCAGGCGCGCGAACGGGGCGTTTGGTTTTGCCCATCTCTTTCTGGAGAGAGAGCTGCATTTGGAAAACTGGTTCCATGAGCTTGTGAGCATGGGTAATTGCGTCAAGCATCTGATCTTCTGATAGAAAGTTCGCTCCCGCCTCAACCATGAGTAGAGCGCCTGGTTTAGCTGCGATGTTAAGATCGAGGTCACCAGCTTCACCTTCTTTTGGATCAATAATGTATTGGCCATCTTTCATGCCAACGCGCAATGCGGCAACTGGACCGTCGAAAGGGATGTCTGAGATCATCAAGGCCGCACTGGCTCCCATCACGGCAAGTGGCGCAGGATGGTGATCTGGATCATAGGAGACTGTGGTGCAAGTGATCTGCACGTCATTTAAAAAGTGTTCAGGGAAAAGCGGGCGCAACGGGCGATCAATGACGCGAGAGGTCAAGACTTCGTGCTCAGTTGGCTTGGTTTCGCGTTTGAAAAATCCTCCTGGAATTCTTCCAGACGCG
>JBIJBX010000297.1:0-2805 GCA_044344995.1 Oligoflexales bacterium
TGCCAACACTCAGCCTTGTATCGTGACAACCAGTGTCGCAACCTGGCGTGTCATGACAAACGAAAAAGGATTTAAGGCTGATATGTTCGCTGGTCACAGCCTTGGCGAATACTCGGCCCTGGTCGCGTCTCAGCGTTTGGGCTTTGCTGATGCCATTAGACTCGTTAGGGCACGCGGTACTGCCATGCAAAAAGCCGTACCTGAAGGCACAGGCGCTATGACAGCAGTTCTTTCCATGGAAGCTGCGCGCCTTGAGGACTATTGTAAAAAAGCCGCAAGCCCAAGTGAGCCTGTGGAAGTAGTCAACTACAACAGCCCCCAGCAATTAGTTGTTGCGGGTAATGCCAAGGCGGTCAAGCGCCTTGAAGAAGCCCTCACTGCAGAGGCCGTGAAGTTTGTTTCTCTTGCCGTATCTGCACCGTTTCATTCATCCATGATGAAGCCAGCCAGAGCTGAGATGGAGCCACTACTAACGGCCACTAAGTTCACACAAAACAAAACAAAAATTATTCCGAACCTCACAGCCCAGATTACAGAAGACTACGGTCCCGATTATCTGATCAAGCAAATTGACAGTGCGGTGAAGTGGACTCAAACCATAGAAGTTTCACATCATGCAGGCATTAACCAGTTTGTAGAAGTTGGTCCCGGAAAAGTTTTATTTGGCCTGGCCAAAAGGATCTTGCCAAAAGGTGACTTCAAGTTGGTACAAACCGATAATGTGAAAGATTTCTTGGGCTGATTATCCTAATGGGGACACCCGACTGATTGAGTATTGATTAATCAACGCGACAGCTAAGATCTGGTAGCAATTTTACCGGCAGTGTCAATTACGTTAAATAGCTCTGGTTTTTCCTGCGTCTGACCCGCGCTGTACCTAAAAATCCGCTGCCGACAGGAAATTGGGCGGGTAATAATGCGCCGGTATTCATAACGGGGGAATTTTGCCCCGCTTGTCTACAACATGGTTGTTTTTATTAGTTATCATTTATGATAACTAATAATGGGAGTCGATGTTTTGATTGCCCCACAAAAGTATTGCCTTAGAGAATTTGTTAATGCTTCTGGTTTATCGCCTTTTCGCGAATGGCTTGTTCACCAGCCGGTAGCGGTGCGGGCAAGGATTCAGGCGCGACTGTTGCGTTTTGAGAGCGGTAATATCGGCGACAGTCGACTGGTCGGTGATGGTGTGTTTGAGGCCCGGTTTCATTTTGGCTCTGGATACCGGGTTTACTTTGCGATTGAGGATAAAACGATTATTTTACTTCTGCTGGGTGGTGACAAAAAGTCACAGTCAGCCGACATTAAAAAAGCCAAACAGAATTTGCGGCAGTATTTGGAAAGTGAGTGATATGGCCAGACGATCTCGGGAGTGGAATGAAGGACTTAGTCTTGATTTGAGAGACCAGGAATTTGCGCGTGAGTTTTTGATGGCTGCCATTGATGAGGGAGTGCCGATCCAGGAGGCCTTAGGTAAAGTGATCAGAGCGTATGGAGTCGCAGAGTTTGCCAAACGGGTTAAAATAGCCAGTCCCAATGTATTGAGAGCGGTTGATCGGAGACATAATCCGACGCTAGCGACCCTGAATGCTCTGCTTAAACCTTTCAAGCTGAAACTTGCCGTGACTCCAATCGATAGTCAAAAAAAGCAACGAAAAGCTTCCTGAAATAGAACGATTATAACCTAGATCAGAATTTTTAATTTCCATATCTCCTCGCTAATAATCAGAGCGGATGCGACCCACCACGTCTTCGTAGGAATAAAGAAAACCGTTATGTCAAAGCAACTCGTTGTCACTTAATCCCGCAGTACGTCCAAAAATCCGCTGCCGAGAGGCAATTGGGCGGGTAAATGCTTTTTGCAGACATTGCGAGATGTCGAATAAAAAAGTGTTAGTCAGTGATATTCCGACAGGATTGAAATGTACTGTAAATCACAGTACAATTGTGGAGGCCATAGCTTGCAAATCAAACGTTGCGTGGTTGAGATTACCAAAAATGCAGAAGAGCAAATGGCTAAACTACCCCGCCGTAGAGTCGAGGCGGTTTATATTTGGGCGGAATCAGTTGAGTTGATGGGAATAGTAAGGGTCCGCCAGCTTGCTGGGTATAATGACAAGCCGCTTTTGGGTCTTTGGAGAGGTTGTCGTTCAATTCGACTAAATAGAGCGTACAGGCTCTTCTACTTTGAGTCCGACGACGCCTCAAAAATTCTGGTGACCGTTATCGAGGTTAATAAGCATGAGTACTAAAAGAAAACTAACAGTTAAGCTAAAGCGTCGGTTAGGACCAATTACTTTTGGGATGTTTCTACGTAGTGCGAGGCTATCGAGAGAAATGTCTCAGGCAGAAATGGCTAGATTTCTTGGCATCTCTCGGGCGTCCGTGTGTGACATGGAAAAAGGTCGTCAATTAGTCAGCCCGGCTCTTGCAGCCAGGATTGCTAATAAAGTGGGGATGTCGGTGCAGATTGCGGTCGCCGCCTGTCTGCAAGACCAAGTCAAAAAGGCAAAACTCGATCTAATAGTTAATCTGAAGGCATCCTAATCAAGACGTCGCCTCACGGCTTACCTAAGCGGGAGCTACAGCACTCAGATTAATTTAGATTTTAAAAAAATGGCGTCCCCAAGGGGATTCGAACCCCTGTATCCACCGTGAAAGGGTGGTGTCCTGGGCCTCTAGACGATGGGGACAGGACGGAAAAAATCCAGAAAACGGGAAAACAATCGAATTCAGCGCCTTTTCTTGTGAAAGTGAGCCCGGATGGATTCGAACCATCGACCCGTACATTAAAAGTGTACTGCT
>JBIJBX010000298.1:0-2802 GCA_044344995.1 Oligoflexales bacterium
TGGCGTCGGACCCGCGAGGTTGACCGTTTCCAAAAAGATTTGAAATCAATGCCAACTGAGGCTGAGCAGGCCAAGGGCACGATTACGTCAGAAAAACACGATGCTGAGGATCTGGCGCAGCTTCGTGTTGACCAAGAGGGCATGTTCACGTCACTGCGGCGTGGACTGGTTCGAACACGCGACGCCCTCACTGGCGGGCTCACGGGAATATTTTCTAGTGGTGCTCGAATTGATGATCAAACTTTAGAGAAAATGCATGAGGTCTTGTATCGTGCTGACGTGGGCGTCAAGGCATCTGATCGTTTGGTCGCTAAAGTCAAAGAGAGGCTTTCCGGTCAAACAGTCGATTGGTCAACAATGCGCGGGGCTCTTGCTGATGCCGCGACGTCAATATTTTCTGAGGCTGACCAACCGGAAAATATGCCAAGCCAAGGTCTCTATGTCTTACTTGTGGTAGGAGTTAACGGTGTCGGTAAGACAACGACTATCGGTAAACTCGCCCTGAAATTCAAAGCCGAGGGTAAGAATGTCATGCTGTGTGCGGCTGATACTTTTAGGGCGGCAGCTATTGAGCAGCTTGTAATTTGGGGTGATCGTAACCATGTACCTGTGATTAAACAGCATCCAGGTGCGGATCCAGCGGCCGTTGCTTACGACGGCGTCCAGGCTGCAAAAGCAAGAGACATGGATGTTCTGATCATTGATACTGCCGGCCGCCTTCATAACAAAAATAATTTGATGGATGAGCTTTCCAAAATCAAAAAATCAATTAGCAAGGCGCATGATGGGGCACCTCAGGATACCTGGATCGTCGTCGATGCGACCACTGGTCAGAATGCTGTACAGCAAGTTAAAGCATTCAATGAGGTGACAAAAGTTACGGGTATCGTGGTGACCAAGCTAGATGGAACCGCGAAAGGTGGCGTCATTATTGGTATAGCTGATGAGTTCAAGATTCCTATTCGCTATGTGGGAGTGGGTGAATCAGCCGTGGATCTGCGTGCCTTCAGTAGCCGTGATTTCATGCAAGGTCTGCTTGAAGGCTGAGCGCCGTATTCTTGTAAGACTCTGAATTCATTAAACATTATTTTTAAAATTCATAATTTTCCAACACCTGCCGACCCTACCCATGGCTTATTGGGATTAGGGGCCCTTTATCTTTACTAGGTTGGCAGAGGTGGAATATGCAAAGTCGATTTTTGTTGAGCGTGAGTTGGGTGTTGGTTTCATTTATTGGCCTGTCGAGCTGCACCTCTGGCGGTGGAAGTTCTGGGTCAAATGGGGCATCTTCTAACCAGCCGGTTATCGACGCATCCGGCAAAAAAATATATACGGTCGATCCCGCCACCGGCGCCACACTTACTGCTAGTGGTATCGCAAGTAGTGATCCTCGTTTTGCCAACGCTGCGGTTGTGATTCCTCCGGGAGCTTTATCCCTTCCTGTGGATATTTCCATGTTCCAAGCCCAATCTCTGGTCAGCTCATCCACTGCATCCGCAGTCGGTTCAAGCAACCTCACTGCGGCCGGCCCAGCTGTTGCAATTTTACCCAGCCAATCAGTATCAATTTCCAACAGTCTTGCCATCTCGATTCCGTACTCGGCCCTCACTGCTTTGACGGGAGAAAAACAACTGGTCGTCATGGCGATCTATCCTGGTGAGTCCAAAAGCGAACTGGAAACATTTGTTGGCAGTGAGCTGGATCTCGGCACTTCTGGTGTCGTAAAATTGTCAATCACAAAATTTGGAGCCTTCCAAGCTGTTTATTCAGATACTACAGTTGAGAAAAAGAAAGTAGAGACATCCGCAGTTGTTAGTCAGGTAAATTCAGCGTCACCAGTGAATCTGTATGCAGACTACGTAGGTAGCTGGTGGCAAGGTTGTTTCCCTGATGGCGATGGATTTCGAAGTGAGACGGTCAAGATTAGTGTCGATCACTTGGGAAATGGCGTCGTTGAAGCCAACGCATCTCAATACGCTGATCAGGATTGTCAGTTTCTTTTATTTAAAGAGGAGCGAATGGAAAAACTGAGATTTTCTACCGCAGCCTCGCAAGGATCAAAAATCAATGTAATCGAAGGCACAGTTGAAACTGTGAAGTTCATGGTGCCTAGCAGTAACACATCCGGACATCACGTTTGCGGCATGATTATTGGAGGCACTCAAAGTGGTACAAATTCAAACGGTGGCATTGATGTTTGGCAAGAAGTGAAAAAATCGGATTGCATTAGTTCTGACGACAACAAGTTTAGTGCATTTAAAGTATTGTCCAAAATTGAAGGAAATATGCTGTTTGTGAAAGGTTGTCCGGAGGGATCTGATTGTGTTGCCAGCGCACCATCGTTGGAGTGGGGGCCTTACATGACGCGAGTTGAAGCTTCGAGACCCAATTTCATGCTGCATGGGCCAAAATTTTTTAGTGATAATTACTGTAACAAATTTTCTTTGCAAAGTGATCGGGATTTGACTCAATTAATGACGGTTAAGATATCCGGTAGTAATTTTTCTATGTATTCATCGGAAGATTGTAGTAGTACGCAAAACCCAATGTCAGATACTCAGTCAATTGCGTCCATAAGTACGGAGCTCCTGGTTTTTTATGTCAAAGCAACAGATGTCACTAGTGACGTTAATATAGACATCAGAGTCACAGACAGTACCAGCAAGATTGGTTTGGTCAATAGAATTGCCAAGGTTCCCAGCTATCCTAACTATAATTATGAGTCAGGTAATGGCGGAGAATAATCCCGTTTGAACTCCCGCGGCGATGTTCTAACGTTAGAATTATATTAGATACAGTTTT
>JBIJBX010000299.1:0-2788 GCA_044344995.1 Oligoflexales bacterium
AGTTTGAAATCCAGGACTTCTTTGGTTGGAATAGCGTGGCCAGCGCGTCCAAGTCCAATGCGTGCGTGGGTAAATTTTCTTAAAAAATTCCATGGATCGCTACGCGTCATCAAGGGCCTTCTTTCAGAAGTTCAGCGGTTGCAGATTTCAACCGACTTTGATCAAAATTTGGCATAGTGAGTCTGCCGTTAGCATCAACGATTCGCATTTCGTGGAGCCATTTTTCAAATTCAGGACTTGGACGCAAATTTAGCAATTGTCTTACGTACTGTGCATCATGAAACGAAGTGGACTGGTAGTTGAGCATAATGTCATCAGCCCCAGGTACACCCATAAAGTAATTGCATCCAGCTGCGGCTAGCAATGTGAGTAAAATATCCATGTCATCTTGATCTGCCTGGGAGTGATTGGTGTAGCAAACGTCACATCCCATGGGCAGGCGTAGCATTTTGCCGCAGAAATGATCCTCAAGGCCAGCTCTGATAATTTGTTTGCCGTCATATAAGTATTCGGGCCCTATAAATCCAACGACCGTATTGACGAGAAATGGGTTAAATGCGCGCGCAAGGCCGTAAGCCCGGGCCTCGAGAGTCTGCTGGTCAACGCCGTGGTGTGCCATGGCAGAAAGACTGGAACCCTGCCCGGTTTCAAAATACATGACTTGGCCTTGGCCACGATTGAGGGTGCGTCCAGCATCCAGGGCTTCTTTCAGCATTTCTAAAGTTACGCCAAAGCTATCGTTAGTTTTTTCTGTTCCACCAATGGACTGAAATATTAAATCCACTGGGGCACCGCGATTAATGGCCTCAAGTTGATTGGTGATATGACCAAGAATGCAGGATTGAGTGGGTATCTGCATGCCTCTAATGAGATGATCAAGGTGCTGGTAAAGTCGCATCAATTGCTCGACGCTGTCAGTGGCGGGATTTATGCCAATCACGGCATCACCGCAGCCATATAAAAGCCCATCAATGATCGCAGCGGTGATGGCCTTTATGTCGTCTGTAGGGTGATTCGGTTGTAGTCTGATAGAGCAGTGGCCTCGAAGGCCAACTGTTGAGCGAAATTTGGTAACCACCTGAATTTTTTTGGCAACAGCGATCAGATCCTGATTTCGCATGATTTTGCTGACCGCAGCCACCATCTCGGGTAGTAGTCCAGGCGCAATGACGGCTAATTCAGCATCAGTTGTCTCGTTTGCCAATAAATACTCTCGAAATTCACCAATAGTCATAGATGAAAATTTCGCGAGCGCGGCCTGATCGCAGAGGTCGTAGATCAGTTTCGTGACATTATCTTCGTCGTAGGGGATCAGTGGTTTATTATAAAATTCATTTAGGGGAATTTCAGCCAGGCAAAACTGGGCGGCAACACGCTCCTCTTCACTTTGAGCCGCGACGCCAGCGAGTTCGTCACCAGAGCGTTTTGGTGTTGCTTTGGCCAGAAGATCTTTGAGATCAGGGAATCTGTAAATTTTCTGATCAAATTGAATTTTATATTCATTCATCTGCGAAAGCCCCATACTTTCATTGGCCCTTATCAAAACTAAATAAAGACCAATGTTATTCAACTACCTGAGCAATGATCACTAATTAAGCTAAATTCAAACAGGTCCCAAACCGAAGCTATCGACCCTTTAAGATTGGACTTGATTATAACTTATGAGACCATGTGGGGGATCATAAATTTCGATGGGGAATTAATTTTATGAAAATTCTTGGGTTAGTTTCGATTACAGCGCTTATGGCTTTAAACTCGTGCGCCACTATGAATGAAGATCAATGTAAAACGGCCAACTGGCAGGAAATTGGCCGAAATGATGGGATGCAAGGCTTGTCTTCATCGCTTATTTCAAGCCATTCAAAGGCATGCGAAAAGCATGGGATTAAATCTGATCCTGCAGCCTATAAACTTGGCTATCAGAATGGTGTAAAGACTTTCTGTACAGCTGAAAATGGCTTTGAAGTTGGTCGTTCCGGACGGGCATCGGCAGCTGACTGTCCTGCTGAGCTGCAATCTGCTTTCCAGGCAGCCTGGAAAAAAGGCCGTGTAGAATATGATCGCGAACAAGCTGCAGCAGCGGCCGCGAAGCGGGCTCAGGAGCTAGAGGCAAGTCGAAGTGCATTTTTTGACTTAGACTCGCGAGGCGGGATCTGTGATGCATCCGCAACTGTGGGTGTTTGCTTTGTGTTCTCAGGCACTCAATATGTCGACAACGCTAATGGTGGGAATTTAGCGGCTTGCAGGTTATTCAGAGGCCAATATCGTCCGGTCGGTTCATGTTCCCGGGAGCGTGTACTGGGCAAGTGCTCAGTCGTGAAAGGTACACCTGAGGAGTATCATTTGTTCTACTATGACACCACGACCTTGGACCGTCGCGCCGCAACGCGTGACTGTGCTGATCCGAAGAGCAGTATCCACCGTCACGGAGCTGGTGTTTGGACTCCATATCCAATGTAAGTTGCGATCAGTGTGAATCAAAAATCATGAGTGCCGCGAGCTTTATTGCCGCGGCGCTTTATGTATTCATCAGAATCGTCATCAAGACCGCTTAGATCGTAGCTTTCTGCTAGACTTGGAGCAAGAGTGCCACTTGACCGAGAATCTGCTTTTGCTGCAGCATTCTTGGTTTTTTTGTAACTTACGTTTGAAGTCGCGCAGCCTTGCATCAACGCAAAAGCTGAAATGACAAAAACTGTATAGAGTGAAGTTTTCATAATCATAATCTCGTCATCTTATAAAAATCTTGGTGATGTATCGGTAAATAGCCGATAAAACTTTAGATATT
>JBIJBX010000075.1:0-10115 GCA_044344995.1 Oligoflexales bacterium
ATTTCCCAACTTGGAAAACCCTGAACAGTATACAATGGATTAGGGAACTCTGCGCAGGGTTTTCCAAGTTGGGAAATGGTCTATTTTTAAACATAGGAGCTAAACTCATGAGCAATCTCAAAGGTCTTAAGGCGGTTGTGACATTTGCCCTAGTTAGTTTTGGGGTAAACGCGATTGCGGCTCCTATCAGTAAAGGTAGCTCTTCGTCTGGTGGTAAGTCAGGCGGCAGGGATTGGCTTTTAACTCTTCCGCTATTCGCGGGTGGTGCTTTGCATGCCGAGTATAATGCTGGCGGTTCAATGGGACTGGCGCTCGAGTACTCGGCGATTGCTGCCGTGGAGGAACTTATGGACGAGGAAATTCTCGAAACGGGCAATTCCCTCGCCATCGACGGAGTGCAAGTGTCGGCATTGATGAGCCGCTATTCGGATGAGCGCAACATGGGCGGATTTTTCTGGACCTTAGGCGCAGGTTACCGAGTCTGGAACGCGGAGTGGAAGAAAAGACCGGGCGAAAAGGAAGTCACTCGATTAGGTCTAGTAGATGAAGAAGGGTATCTGCACCACCGTGTGCTGGGCAAAGGCGTAACGGGGCATGGCCGTTTTGGCTATCGTTATGTCGCCAGTGAGTGGCCGCTTGCGGTTGGCGCTCACCTTGGTCTTCGCCACATGAATTCTGAGGTCACCGATGTTGAGGTCGATGTGAAAGAAGAGCAGGAACTTGGTCTGTCCTATTCTGAAGTCACAGAGAAAGAACGCAAGCATCTGAAACACCGAATGATGACGAGAGCTGATATATCCCTGGACTTTGGTTTCGTATTTTAGTTGTAAGGGGTTCGCCGCCTCATCTGTAATTCATAGTCATGTCAGGGCGTTAAGGTTCAAGACGTCGGTCTTTGCCGGGGGCGCCTAAACCCCTTTGGCAGCGTTTGCCGCTGGATTAGCGCCTGAAATATCAAACAAATACATGGTACTAAGTGGGCTAATTCGCTAGAGTTGGCCCATTAAAGTCTGATGTCGCGGGATCGCGGCATTTATTGTTTTTCTGCTCAGAGGTGAATTTTTAAGTGACCTTGCGCATAGCCATAGATGCCAGGATGCTCAAGCCTGGAAACATGCATGGTATCGCTCGCTACGTTTATGAGCTCCTACGGGGTCTGTCGGCACGAGATACGGGGTTTGAGTATCTTGTGCTGGTCACTCGAGACAGCCCACTACTGTTGGAGACGTGGCCTTCTCAATTCAAGTTTCAAGTGGTGCGCTCGGGATGGATCAGTTTTCGAGAACAAATTGAGATCCCAAGGCTCCTTAGGCAAAACGCGGTTGATCTTTTGCACGCTCCGTCTTTCGTGGCGCCTTTGCTGGTTCCTTGTCGCATGATCATGACCATTCATGATTTGAACCATTTGGTTTTGCCACAATTTTACACCCCTCTCCACCAGCTCTACTACCGTGTTTTTGTTAAAAGTTGTATCGCCCGATCAGCCTACATTCTGACGGTGAGTCACTTTTCCAAGCAGGAGATCATACGTACGCTTGGACTTGAGAATGAGAAGGTCTTTGTCACTTACAACGGAGTTAGCGACTCCTACAAGCCGGTAACCGATAAAAATGAACTTGCTTACGTTCGTGAGATTTACGAGCTGCCAGAAGAATTTATTTTATGTGTATCAAACAATAAACCACATAAAAATGTTCATCAGCTGGTTCGCGCATATTGCCTGTCAAACTTGACAATACCCCTGGTCCTGGCGACGCCCGTTGACCGCGCTTTACTGAGTCTTGCCGAGTCATTTGGAAAAAAACATCTCATTTATTTTTCAAAGTTTATTGCTGAGGAACACCTGCCGGCCGTTTACTCGTTGACCAGGCTTTTTGTATATCCTTCTACCTATGAGGGTTTCGGTCTACCGCCGTTAGAAGCGCTTTGTTGCGGTGCTCCAGTTGTGGTTGCCAGATCATCCTCGTTGCCTGAAGTCGTCGGTGACAATGCGATTTTTGCTGATCCCCATGACCATCATGACATTGCGAAGGCTTTGGAACGGGGTATTTCCAGCCCTGTCACTCGTCATCTCGCGCCTGAGACCATGGCGAAACATAGAGCAAAGTTTTCTTGGGATAGGATGACCGAACAAACTTTAGCCCTCTATCGCAGCTGTTTGGGCGTCGGCCCCCGTCCAGCAAGCCATGATGCTTTGACAAATCCAGGGGTGGTCTAATGAGAATCGGAATTAATGGTCGATTTCTTGTTGCAAAGCGTACTGGTGTTCAACGGGCGGCCTACAATCTCGTGAAGACCCTCGTCGAGATTGACAGAGAAAATGACTACATTATTTTTACTGGCAATGAGCAAGTTGATTCGGCCGATTGGGCTTATCCGAATGTCAAAGTAATCGGTGATTATCTGATCCCCAGTGAGAGCATAAAAAATCACTGGTGGGAGCAGGTGTGGTTGCCGCGCCTGGCTCGGCGGCACGCCATTGACATCTTGCATTCTCCGGCTAACATTGCCCCACTGTTTTACAAAGGCAAGTCGATCATCAACATTCACGACTTGTGTTTTGTTGTTAACCCACAGTGGTATAGCTTTGCGTTCAGGACGCTCTATAACTTTGTGATTCCGCAGCTGGCAAAACGCGCGACAAAGGTTATTACCAATAGCAACAATTCTAAAAACGATTTGTTGCAATATTTCAAATTACCCGCCGAGAAAGTCAGCCTTGTCTATTGGGCCGTTGATGATGTGTTTTCGTTGCCGCAACCAGATGACAAGCCAGTTGGGGCCAAGATTCAAGATGATTATATTTTGTATGTAGGTTCTTTGGAGCCGAGGAAAAATATTAATGCCTTAATCGAGTCCTATGAGAAACTGCGGCATGATTTTCCGGCGATCAAAACGAAGTTGATTTTAATTGGCGGTGAGAGTCCGTTATTTGCCAGTGTACAGCTTAAAGCACGCGAATTCAGGGAAGACGTTATTTTTAAGGGATTTGTTACAGACCAGGAGTTGGGTGAATTCTATCGAAACGCCAAATTGGTTGCGTATCCGAGCCTTTACGAGGGCTTTGGTCTGCCTCCACTTGAGGCCATGGCTTCAGGGGCGCCGGTCGTCACAAGTTCAACCAGTAGTATTCCCGAGGTCGTGGGTCGGGCGGCGGTGCTTGTGGATCCTCGTAATCGGGATCAGTTGGCTCGGGCAATGCACCGCGTCCTAACGGATTCGTCCTTGCGCGAGTCCATGGTGCGTTCTGGCGCTGAACAAGTTGCAAAATTCAACTGGTACCGCGTGGCGCGCAGCGTATTAGCCGTGTATCATGAGGTGCATAAGCAAAAACCAAGTCAACCACTGACGGTTAGATCATTTATTCCAATGAACATTTGGACACGTTTACGAGATATTGAGAACAGAAAGACCGCAGATATGGATGAGAAACGACAACGGTTTCTCTTGGCATCAAGACGGAGATAGTCAAATGAGTATCAAACGAGATCGAATCAGGGAAATTCTGAAAGCTGGCGTTGCTGGTCAACGTGTTAATGTTTGCGGCTGGGTCCGTTCGCGGCGGGAGTCCAAAACGTTTGCATTCCTCGTGCTGAATGATGGTTCCTGTCAGGCGACATTACAGTGCGTTATTGATCAGGGTGTCCCAGGTTTTGACCTTTTAAATCGTTGTCAGACCGGAGCGTCAGTCAAAGTTGTTGGCGAGCTGAAACCTAGCCAAGGCAAAGGCCAAGCTTGGGAAGTACATGCCTCCAAACTAGAGCTTTTTGGTGAGGCGAATCCAGAGACATATCCATTGCAGAAAAAAGGTCATACCCTGGAGTTTTTACGGGAAATTGCCCACCTTCGTGGCAGGACAAATACCTTTGGTGCCGTCTGGCGATTACGTAACGCCCTGTCATTTGGTGTCCATGAATTTTTCCAAAAGCGAGGCTTTGTTTGGGCGCATACGCCTATTATTACAGCCAGTGATTGCGAGGGTGCTGGTGAGATGTTCACCGTGACAACGTTGGACTTGAGTAAACCACCGCGCACAGACAAGGGATCCATCGATTGGTCAAAAGACTTCTTTGGCAAGCATGCACATCTTACGGTGAGTGGTCAGCTTGAGGGTGAGTTTTTGGCTCTTTCCCTCGGCGATATTTACACCTTTGGTCCTACATTCCGCGCTGAGAATTCAAACACTACCCGACACCTATCAGAGTTTTGGATGATCGAACCTGAGCTTGCGTTTGCAGACCTGGACGACAACATGCAGCTGGCAGAAGACTTTGTCAGGTTTTTATGTCGATGGGCCGTTGAGCATTGCCATGATGAATTAGCCTTCCTCAGCGAGATGTACAAAGGGATGACGCCTCAGGAGATTGCAAAGCTTGGTGAAACACAGTTCTCAAGGATGACCTATACAGATGCCGTAAAGGAACTTGAAAAAGCGACGGTAAAGTTTGAATTTCCTGTGAAGTGGGGAATTGACCTTCAGTCCGAGCACGAGCGTTACCTGACCGACCAGGTTTTTAAGGGCCCCGTGATCGTCACCAATTATCCTAAAGATATTAAAGCTTTTTATATGAGACAAAATGACGATGGCCGGACCGTGGCGGCGATGGACGTTTTGGCTCCCCGGATCGGCGAAATTATAGGTGGAAGCCAGCGGGAAGACCGGATCGATATGCTTGAGTCCCGGATTCGGGAGATGGCACTGCCACTTGATGACCTCCAGTGGTACATTGATCTGAGACGCTTTGGCTCGGTTCCACATGCCGGTTTTGGTTTGGGTTTTGAACGTATTGTTCAGTACTTATCCGGCATGGCAAACATTCGTGACGTGATTCCTTGTCCCCGAGCGCCCCAGACGATCGCCTTCTAGTCCCCCCTAGTTTTCCAGGCGCTGATGGGTCCTCAGGGCTGGCCTTAGGCCGGATAGCAGATTTTTGCTGAAACCCTTGAATGACGCGGGTTTATTCTATTGACCGGCGGGGGGCTCTTATATATATTCCACCCTCTCAAAAGGATTAGAGGCCGCGTTTAGTGTGCAACCGGCTGACGAAAAATCCAGTAATTACATGCACTCACACCGTGTCTGGAGCGCCAGGATTAGCTATGAAAACTGTTAGTGTAAAACCAGCTGATGTCAAAAAACAGTGGACCGTCGTCGATGCGTCCGACAAAACTCTTGGTCGTTTGGCCACCGAGATTGCTCGGGTACTGCGTGGAAAGCACAAAGCTGACTTCGCGCCACATATCGATGGTGGAGACTATGTTGTCGTGGTGAACGCCAGCAAAGTTAAATTGAGTGGCGGCAAGATGACAGACAAGTTCTATCATCATCACACAGGGCACATTGGTGGTATCAAGGCCATCGCTGCACGTGATTTGCTTGCTGCAAAGCCAGAAAGATTGGTTTCGGCCGCGATCAAGGGCATGCTCCCGAAGTCTAAGCTCGGCCGTAAAATCTGCGGAAATTTACATGTATATTCCGGCGCTGAGCATCCGCATAAAGCGCAAAACCCTGTTGCGATGCCAACGCGCTAAGAAGGAGTTGATTCAATATGGCGACTAAGTCAAAAGCAATTCATGCCGTTGGAAAGCGTAAAACATCCATCGCGCGAGTTTGGATGAAGCAAGGTAAAGGCAACATCGTTATCAACAAGCGTTCAATGGACGACTATTTCCTACGCCCAACATCTCGAATGATTGTGAAGCAAGCGTTGGAACTCGCTGGTGCCGTCGACAGCTACGATATCACTGTGAATGTTATGGGTGGTGGATTGACCGGTCAAGCTGGTGCCATTCGACACGCCCTTAGCCGTGCGTTGTCCCTTCTGGATCCAACCAAGCGTCCTGTATTGAAGGAAGCTGGGCTCATTACGCGGGATGCACGTAAGAAAGAGCGTAAGAAATACGGTCTTGCTTCTGCGCGTCGTCGCTTCCAATTCTCGAAGCGTTGATTCTATCCTGTGTTTGCAACAAAAAATCAGCCGAGGCCATTGCCTCGGCTTTTTTTTATAGTCGGCTACGCCTTCCCAGGGTGAATAGAGAAAACAAAAATGATGCTTTCCTTTTGGGTTTTGATGCTGCCAACTGGATGGCGCGCTCACGATCTTTTCGCTTCTTTAGCCAACTTAGTCGAATCAATGATTCCTGTCCTTGCGAAGAGTCAAACCAGATCTGATATTCAAGTTTGTAGACTTCCTGCGTCTGTGTTGCGGGTAAGTGACCTCTTGTAAAGGTGGTCAACGAGGTCATGAGCGTTGGATCAAGAAAACTCAAAAAATTTTTCGTTGATTGGGAGAGTGGTGCTACTTTAAGTGTGGCTAGATCGCAATTCACGAATGAAAGTGTGATCAGCTGAGTAATGAGCTCATCAGAAAATCCCGCACACTCGCTTCCCAGGTCTAAAAACAAAAGTCCTTGCCGAAAATTGCCTTGGAATACTTGCAATGCCGCGCGGCCTTGTAGTGCTGTCGACATTCCTGACTCAATAATCCAGAAATCACTGCTCGCCGAGGCTTCAAAACCTCGACTACTCCGTGACCTCTGTGCTCCGAGGGTAAATATGGTGTTTTGACAAAAAAGATTATTTTTCGCAAAGAATCCGTGGTGTTTCTCTTCCCAGGCGTCACGATGCAGGCACCTCCAGTCAGTTCCCAATAATGACACCGGGTTAGTTGGTGCTATAATGGGGGAAGTTAAATTGTGACTAAGTTTGCGGCGTTGCATGAAAGATTCCAGTTATTTAACGTTCTGAGGGGTAACATGATCCTCGAGTAGGGATCATAACATGGACAGCTAGGAGGCGGGGCATGTTTGGTAGCGATAAAAATCAAAGTTTTCCATCAAGGCGGGCTTCATCAAGCTCGGGCAAAGATGGCGGTGTGACGATTCTGACAGCAGGATGTCATTTCTCTGGCAAGCTCTACTGCAAGGGAGCCACGAGAATCGGTGGAACCATTGACGGTGAAATTATTGCGGAAGGTTTACTCATCGTGGAAGAGGACGCTGTCATCAACGCGCAGGTCAAGGCTGAAGAGGTCGTTGTGCATGGGCGCGTTGAAGGTAATCTCACGGTGCAGAAAAAAATTGAGATGTGTGCCACTGCCGATGTCCAGGCTGACATCGCGACTCCCAATCTTATCGTACAAGAAGGCGCTCTCTATAACGGCAGGACCAGCATGAAGCGTGCCGCCGCTGCTGGGGAAGCTGGAACTCGCGATGGTAAAATCGTCCGAGACCTGAACTCTAACCAGCCAAATGTAGCCGCGTTGGTAAGTGATAATGATCAGTCGAATAATATCGCAGCGAGAGTGCCTGATATTTCGTTCGCGTGACATGCTGAAATTACGGTGTAAATGAACTCCGAACTGAGATTTGATTGCGTAAATCCGGATCCCAAGGAATGGGATCCGATTTATTTTGCGATGCCTCGAAAGCCAAGTGCTGTGGCCGTGGTCTTGTTCGACGGGGACACCTCATCGCCACAAGTTTTGCTGATTCGGCGAAGCACGAAGTTACGCTCACATCGCGGCCAAATCGGGTTTCCAGGGGGTCGTATTGAGGAGGGCGATAAGTCACCTCAGGATACCGCCTTGCGCGAGGCGTTTGAGGAGGTTGGGCTTGATCGCCAATCGGTTAAAGTTCTTGGTGGGGTTGAGCCAATTCCCGCGCTCGATGGTTCACTGGTATATCCAGTTGTAGTGGAGACGACCTGTTCGTTCGAGGATTTAAAAGTAAATCAGACTGAAGTTGAGTCGGTACATTTAGTTCCACTTGAAAAATTGACCGCAACTAATCAAAAAAAATTCGTTTTTAACTTGTTTGGTTGCCGCAGACACAGCTTCTTGTATGATTGCGGGGCTCTCTCCATTTGGGGTCTATCTGCCGAAATTCTTGCGAGAGCAAATTTTAAATTGGTTAGTTAGTACGAGGTTTGAAAATCTAATGTCTTATTTTAAAAGAAGCATATGTTTGTCCATGTTGTTGTTAGTTTCTTGTACTCAAGAGACACAAAACAAGATCTCACGATCGATCCAAAACTGGACCGGTACAAACGGTGTTGTCGATGTGGTGAGTGATGGAAAAGTTGTTTATCGTTGGATACAAGTGGATAAGCTTTCCACGGCCACTTCAACTGGTGGCGGTCCGAAAGAGGCGAGAGCTTACCGCTTTGGCTACGGCGTGATGGATCTCAACCAGAACTTCCTTGCTGATGAGAACGAGAAGAAAGTTTATTTTGAAGTTGGTGATTTCGCCACTTACGTCTTCTACGAAAGCCCGTTTCCTGCGCAGTAAATTCACTTGCCCTTTGTCAGTTGCTTGATCGCTTTTTCCACAATCTGGTATTGAGCTTGCCACGGTAGCATTCCGGCAGGAGCGTCGACCTCATTATAGAAAACCTTCGTCTGTGCGGTTCGAAGCTGTGCGTTGAAATCGTCAGCTTGTTGTTTTGGAGCTGAATCGTCGTTTTTTGAGTGGTAGATAGCGATCATCGAAGGAAGTCCCGTGATATCCCAGGCGATCGAGCGCTGTTCATAGGCGGATTCACCCTCAGTTTTTTTCAGCGTTGCGATGAGTTTTAAGAGTTGCTCGTTTTTAGACGCACGCTCAAGGTTTTCCACGTCATAATAACCGCTGCCGAGAATTAGCCACTTCAGATTTGGTAGAGATTTAGCGGTAAACGTTGCCGCGATAACTCCACTCTCGATTCCCCACATGCCCAGTAAGGTGCCCTGACCGACAGCTGCTTTGAGTCCAGCCAGGTTTGCGGCGACTGATTGGGGCCCGCCTAAGTCATCTTTGCCGCCGGATCCTTTGAATGATGGGCGATTGACGCCGACCACGTTGAAACCATTTTTGAGCAAGACTTGCGCATTCCAGTCATCACAAAATGTTTGCGGATTATTGCCGGTGCTGTTGCCGTGAAAAAATCCGACGTACGGCGCTCCTTGTTTACCAATACATTGAAACCATTGTGCTTTAAAATTTTGATTGTCGAACTTGTAGTCAATGGTGCCAGCCGTGAACTTTGAACTCACGTTTGAGAGCTTAAAATTATGGGTCGACTTGGTATCGACTTTAGTGGACGAAGAGTCGTCCACAGCTGGTGTGGTAGCGCATCCCAAGACGCTAAGGGATGTTATAAGAGTTAATAAGGTGATTTTCATGAAAAACCTCGCTTCTTGGGCTTATAAAAAATCTAGTTGACCGCTCGGCCAACTTTTCGTACCGTTTCAATTAGTTCCTCATCTTATCATAAATAAATTGCCGAAGCTCAGGGAGGGCTTATGTTGAAGATCCAAGGATGGGCCATGGTTGCAGCTACTTTTTTGCTGCCGGTGGGTTCAGCGGCTTTCGGTAAGGCGAACGTAATTTATGGCGAGGATGATCGCCGGGACCTTTTTGATAGCACGAATAATCCAAGGCTTGTTGAATTGGCTCGCTCAACGGCGATCGTGATCAAAAAAAGTGACCTTAAACCTACTGATGCTGAAGGCAAGTTTCAGTTGCCCATGGAATCCTTTGGGGAATCGCAAAATCTCTGTAAAGACGAACCATTCTACGAGCAGCCGACGCCAGGGTTCTGTTCTGCCTTTTTGGTTGGTGACGATACTCTGGTCACGGCGGGGCATTGTATTACGAGCCAGTCAGCCTGCGATGGACTCAGTTTTGTTTTTGATTTCGGCTATGATTTCCAGGGCAAAGATCTGTCTGTAATTGAGTCAGAAAACGTCTTCTATTGCAAAACGCTAATTAAGCGCGAACAAGAAGGCGGCCTTGGTAAGGATTATGCTGTGATTCGCCTTGATCGTGCGGTGAATGGCAGGGAGCCCCTAAAAGTAAGAAAAACGGGTGCTGTTACAGCTGGCGCCGGAGTTGCAGTGATAGGTCATCCGTCTGGGCTTCCCACTAAAATTACGGATGGCGCGAAGGTTCGTTCCAATAGTCCAACTCTGCCTTACTTCGTGACCAATCTTGATACCTACGGTGGAAACAGTGGGTCTGCCGTATTCAATACCCAGACTTGGGAAGTAGAAGGAATTTTGGTTCGGGGTGAGACGGATTTTATATCCCGTGGATCCTGTGTGGTGTCCAATAAGTGCTCTGAGGGTGACTGTCGG
>JBIJBX010000300.1:0-2756 GCA_044344995.1 Oligoflexales bacterium
AAGAAAAATCCTCGTGGGATCATAGCCAGGGCCACCAAGGCGGGTTTTCCGAGTTAACTCGGACTGTATTTGAGACGCCAGATCTTCTGGGTTTATATCCATCTTTGTCAAAAGTCGGGGCACTAGACCATCAGGCTGCTCGGCCAGTGCTCCCGCCATGTGCTCCACGTCAACGTCAGAATGACCAAACGAAATGGCTTTCTTTTGGGCGTCACTGACAGCTTCCTGAGATTTCTGAGTAAATTTAGCTAGATCCATAGTTGCCTCCAAGCCGAGGGCGAACCTTTATGTATAAGATTCTTGAGCCCGCCCTGTAGATAGAACGTGGGGCTTGTTTGGTGCTTGTCAAGGGGGGCGCGACCGGATGTTTTGAGGCGTTATTGTTACCGTTTATTGCGAAGAATCTTTGCATCAACGGAATATCGCCCAGGCCCGGTAAGAACGAATATGAAGAAAATCACCAAATAGAGGATGGCCAATTCTTTTCGATCGAATGAATCATTCGCATGAACCACAAAAGCAGCAATCATCATGGTGAACGCCAGGGGGATTGACATGAGCCGGGTTAAAATCCCAAGGCTTATAGCAAGGGCACAAAAAAACTCTGTCATGCCTGCTAGAAACAAAGACGTTGTAGCGCCAATCCCAATGGGGTCAGGAAATTGTACGTTTCCGTTGAGTAAATTTTGAAGTTTACCAATCCCGTGTTGAGCTGCCATGGTTAGCCCCGCAACCAATCGTAAGACGAGAAGTCCCAAATCGTTTAGCCGCTGATTCTCCTCAGAACTAAGTCTACGGAAAAATACTTCTCTAGTAGCCTTCATTGATTTGATTGCCTCACACCCGCGGGATTAAGTGGGTTTCAATTTTCTTCGCTTGTTATAGTTGTGGATTTTCGCGCGACAGTGATTCGAGCGCCGCCCCTTGTGCTCATTTCAACAACATCAATTTTTTCAACGGTTTTCAAGTAACGCTTTGTTGCTTCAGGAAGTTGGTGCCAAATGCGCCAAGCAAAGAATGTCCCGATGATCGCAAAGGGAAAAAGAAACATTGGCCAAAAACTCCAGTCCATTGGTGTCAAATAGCCGAGCGAGATGGACTGTAGACCGCTTCCCAGGTAAACGCAGCCATCAACGATTCCAGATGCTGTAGCTGTTGCTTTCCGACCACCAAAATCGGCAGCTGCCGTGCCTGACATGATGGAGTGCACGCCAATTACCGCAAGGGTGATGGAGACGGCGCAGGTGCCCAAGACGACGGGATAATCAGGCAGAGCAAAATACATACCTGCGGTTAGAAACACCATAAGACCACTGAGAATCGCTGCTGGAGGACCGCGCCGCGATTGAAAAAGCTTGTCGGACATGAGGCCTGCGGCAAAACCACCGAAAATCCCCGTCATACACAAGAGAAGTCCCCAATGTTTTAGGAAGAACTCTGCGCCCACCTGGGGGATTTCTTTGGCGTAGACAAAGTACCATTGCATAATGCCATTTCGTAGGACGCCTGACGTGAACTCAACCAGTGCAATGGTCAAAAGAATGGGGTTTGTGAAGATACGCTTCAGGAGCGCGCCAATGGCTAGATCGACTTCACCTTCATCCGATGACGCATCGTGGGGGTCAAAGTCGCCAAATTTTGCGTGAGCAGGCGAATCTTTAAGTAGCCATGCGTCAATGAGAGCCCAGAAAATGAGGAGACCTGCTGGAATGAAGAAGACGAACCAGTAGGCATCTGTGCGCCCCATTTCTACGGCGAAAGCTGCGCGTAGAAATTGCTGGGTTGCGGAAAGCTCGACAGTGGGGGAGAGTTTCATGGCGTCAGCGATCGCCTGCCCCCAGTCAAAAGCGAAATAAACACCAAAGGAAATCAGGGTGCCAAAAATGGCACCGAAAAATCCACGTTCCCGCACGTGGAACCAGTAAGCTTTGACTTTAATGATGGAAACGGCCCCGTAACTTTGGAAGAACATATTGAGGGAGTAGAGGAGGATCATCGTGTAAGTTAAATTGATGGCTCGACCGCCGTGTAAATAATAAAAGACTGTGAATCCCATCAGAATATTGGCGAGGCTTGAGCCGATTGCCGCAAATAGCATGCCCTTGCGTCCGCCCATTCTGTCGACCATGGGGCCTGTCAAAAGAAAGCTGAGACCATAAGTGATGGTGCCGGCGCCAAAAATTAGACCAAAGTCTTGCTTGGTCATCATGTCCCCTAAGGCATTCTTTGAAACGCTTAGGTTGTAGCGACCCATGTAAAGAAAAGCATAAGTCATACCCAGTGCAAACCAGTTGACGAAACGATGCATCATAAACTTCCGACTGTGACCCAGCGGATTGTTTTGAAAGTACATAAATATTACAACGAATAGGGATATACCGACGAGAATGAGATCCACTGAAAGACCCTCCGTCAAAGAATAAGCGTGGCTAGGGTGTACTGTTGGACGTCTCCGTGAGTATCCCATCCCAAGCGGATTTTCAATTATGTAATACGTCTTTGATTAATAATTAGACAAAGAGACTGCGATTTAATCCAGCATACCCGCCAGAGCGCCGGCATTCATCCGTAGAATTGCTGCGCCCATATCTCGCGAGACTTTGTCGATGGTATCAGAGGATCGATGGTAGGAAGGATAATCTCCCCAGTCATTGTCGATGGTCAAAATGGCCGGAATACCTGCCTCTATGAAGGGCATATGATCGCTGCCGTAGGGGTTGAAAGTGACGTAATATTTGAGTCCATCAATGAGGCTT
>JBIJBX010000301.1:0-2755 GCA_044344995.1 Oligoflexales bacterium
TCTTCAAGCACATAGCTACCATCTGAGTCGACTTCATCAACTTGCAGTGGGACACGCGCCCACTTCTTGGCTTGATATTTCCATGCTTCAAGTTTAACGGCACGGGCACCGTGAAGTTTACTGTGGGGCTTAAATACTACAGGAAATCTCGAGGGTGCTTGTCGAGCCAAATTAACCTTACAAGAATCTGCATAAGACCAGCTGTGCTCACAAACACAAAAACAGAGCGCCAGCGCATTAAAGAAGAGTCGTAGCGACCTCATGCGTGAGTCATCGCTCAACTTCAGACACTTCTTTGGGTATGCCTGCCGTCAGCACGTCACACCCTGATTGGGTGATCAAGACGTCGTCTTCGATCCTTATACCAATCCCTCGGAATTCTTCAGGCACAGAGTCATCACTGGAATTGATGTAAATTCCAGGCTCAACACTGAAGTACATTCCTGGTTCAAAGGGGACTGGACCTTTTTCGTCACGATAGCGGCCTGCATCGTGAACATCAAGGCCGATCCAGTGACTGATGCTGTGAGGGCAAAAATGTTTGTGGGCGTTTTTCTCTATGGCCTCGGCAAGAGGCATCTTGATAAGACCGATATCAATTAAACCTTGGGCCAAGGTTTTAAAAGCCGCATCTTGGACGTCTATCCAATTATTCCCGGGTTTGGCTTGAGCAATGGCATCTTTTTGTGACTGCAAACAAATTTCGTATAGAGCGCGCTGTGAGGGTGAGAATCGGCCACTAACAGGAAATGTACGCGTAACGTCCGAGGCATAGTTATCAACCTGGCAGCCAGCATCAATTAATACCAACTGACCCGCACGGAGCGGTGCATTATTATCGCGGTAATGAAGCACACAGGCGTTGTTGCCACCGGCGACGATGGAGCCATAAGCTTCCATGTCCGCACCACCCCGTAAGAACTCATTTAAAAGTGTGGCGTGAATGTCTCGCTCCGATTGTTTTGGATCAAGCTCAGACAGAACCCGAGTAAACGCATTCTTCGTAATACTGGCTGCCGCCCGCATCCTTGCGATCTCTTCTGGACGTTTGATGATTCTGAGCGCTCCGCCAATATGAGCTGGATCCATAACAGGAATCATACCGGCCGCGTTTCTCGCAGCTCCAAGACGATGCTTGCGCAGGGTTTCAATGACCCGTTTGTCGTTTTCAGAAACTTGACCCATACCGTAATAAAGTCCCTTGGATGAGCCGAGTAATGTTGGGAGTTTTGCCCAGAGATCACTAATCGGTAGTGCTTCGTCAACAGCAAGGCTACTTTTTGCCGCTGCCACTCCCATCCTCAGGCCATTCCAAAGCTCAGCCGTCGGGTCCTTGTCGCGAAGAAACAAAATCACTCGCGGCTCGTTTGCAGGCCGGTTTGATAGTACTAGTAAAGCTGCTTCCGGCTCATTAAAGCCCGTGAGGTAATAAAACAAAGCATCCTGACGCCAAGGTGCTTCGACGGTACTATTTCGGTAGGCTTGAGGCTGCGCCATAAGCAATAGAGCGTTGCCATCCAGGCAAGCCATAACTTGCGCCAAACGTTCCTGATAATTGATAGCTGGTAGGTTTACCATTTGAGCCTCGAAGAGTGTCACGTGGGCTCATGCTATGCCTCACGCCTGATCTAGACAACGGCTTTTTTGTGGATACGAAAAAAAAAGAAGCACGCAATTTCTGCGTGCCCCTATGAATACCAATGAGTTCAAGGACTCTGGATTATACCATTTCCTTGAGGGCTTTTAGCGCGCGAACTTTTACAACGTTGCGAGCTGGTTTAGCCTTGAACATTTGCTCTTCGCCAGTGAAAGGGTTGATACCTTTGCGAGCTTTTGTAGCTGGCTTGTTAACGCGAGTGATTTTCATAAGGCCTGGAACTGTGAAAATGCCTGGGCCTTTTTTACCAACATCAAGACCGATAACTTCGCCAAGAGCGTTGAAGATCGCGCCAACGTCTTTGCGTGTTAGACCAGTGTTGTCAGCCAAAGCTGTCATGATTTCGCTCTTTGTACGTGGCTTGTTTACAGCCTTAAGAGCTACTGTAGATTTGTGAGCTGGTGCAGCTGCTTTTGCTTTTGGAGCTTTAGCTTTTGCGGACTTCTTTGCGGTTGCTTTTTTCTTAGCCATTTAATGGGCCTCCCTGAAAATTTCAAAACTGAACGATTACCGTCCTAACGAAGAAAAATCATAAAAGGGAGCTTGCGAAAAATCAAGCACGTTTACGCAAAAAATGTACTTTTTTCGGGGAAAACCTGCACTCAGATGGGAAGCGTCGAATTTTTGGATGTCCAACTCGCAGGATTCTCAACCATAAACCGCACTAAACGTGTTCGTAATTGTTTATCAAAATCCCTTGAATCCAGCCTCCGCTCTACGTTTAAGACCATTGAACGCGTCTCAGAATCGAGCGATGAAATATACTTTTGCTTGAGCGCAACATAGTCGGTAGGCGATCGGTAGATCATTTTCTCGAGCTCTTGGCAGGCTAATTTTTGCAGTCGCTGGGTGTTTAGAACAGGATTCGGCGGTGTTTGTTCCAAGCCAGAGGCGAGACCATGGCCGACTGTTGTTCCACCCTGCGTTGCCGTAGGTATTGTCGCCTTGGTTGAAAAACCCCTAAAATCTTCAGTATTTTTGACATTTTTCTGCGTTGCCCTGGCCCATTCAGCGAGCTGATTTAGCCAATGAGCACCCATACCTGCCCCAACAGCAACGGTGACTGGAAGGCTTGGTGGATTCTGGTCTAAAAAGTCA
>JBIJBX010000232.1:0-4079 GCA_044344995.1 Oligoflexales bacterium
GACTTTCTGCATTCTCAGGCCAGGGACTTCCTCCGGACTATTTTCGATCATGTCGTCAATCAAACTTAGAGCGTTTGATAAGTTACCTAGCTCTTTGTACAGACCCACCATGCGCTGAACCAGGTCCGTATTGCCTGGATTGAAGCGGTAAAGCTGCTCATAAAGCTTGACGGCCTCTTTGCCGCGTTTATTAAGGTCCAACGTGAGCGCGTAAATCAATGCTAGTTCTGGATTGTTCTCCTGCAGTTCCCAAGCCTTGCGGGCGGGTTCGACAGCCTCTTTGACCCGTTTAGCCGAAATGAGAAGGCGGCTGAGAAGCGTCCAGCTCTGAAAGCTCTGCGGATTATTGCGAGTCATTTTATTGGCGACTTCAATGGCCGACTTCTGTTGGCCAGTCACTTGGTAACATTTAATCAGGGTCGTGTAGGCGTCTTCCAGGCGTGGATCAAGATCAATCGCCCGTTTTAGCTGAACTTCACTTTCTTTGTAATCAAGATGGAGAAGCAGGGCTTGCGCATAAAGCAGCCGAAGATTGGCATCTAGTGGATAGAGTAATGACATCCGCCGCGCTTCGGTCAAGCCCTCATCATTTTGTGGATCAGAAATTATTTTTGAACGCACTAATTGAGACCCAGTAAACGCATTTGGGTCGAGGTTGTAGGACATTTCAAAGTGATTCTCCGCGGCAGCAGAATCACCATGCAACATCTTCCTTTGTGCAACCAAATATTGAAACATGGCACTTGCACGACGATTCGCAGGGGACCACATATTAGCGGCCTCCTCCATCGATCCATCGGCTTCATCGACTCCCGTTTGGCCACTACCGTCAGCATTTGGTGGTAACTCTGATCCGCTCAGAACTTCAGGACCAATTTTGGGCTTGGCTGTTCGGCATGAGCTAACAAATTCTGCCGCCACTAAAATTAGGGTTAGAAAAATTTTTGAGTCTATCGCCATCGCACTGATGCCTTCTTTTCCAAGCAACTACCAATGAGAGTCAAAATCTAATGCAACTAGAGATAATGATTATACCTGCTTGTGGACGGTTCGAGCAAAGTCGATATATTCGCGTCATCCCCATAGAATATACACATCAGGCAAAGTCCCTCAGCAGGGGCTGTTTCCGGCGCCTGTGAGCGGTCTTTGGCAGCCAGAACACTCATCAGGTGCTCAGCACTGATTTTTTTTCGACCAATTGCCACCAAGGCGCCAACAAGGTTCCTGATCATTTGCTTCAGAAATCCGTCGCCCAAAAACCACAACTCAAGCAAAGGTCCGCGCTCGATAATCGCAATTTCCCGCAAGTTTCTGATTTTTGACTTAGCGGAACTGTCCGATGCACAAAAACTCGTAAAATCATGTCGCCCAATCAAAACGGTAGCAGCATGCCTCATGGCTGCAATATCGAGGTCACCGACTAATTTCCATGTCATGGGGTTTGCAAACGATGATTCACCGTGAGAGCGCCACAAGCAGTAGCGATAAACTTTGCCTGTGCAATTAAAAATGGGATGAAAATCACTGGCTACCATCAATGCATTCATCACTCTTATAGTTGATGGTAGCAGCGCATTCAGCCCCTTCACGAGTCTAGCTGGATCCAGACCTGATTTGGTCTTAAAAGTGACGACCTGGTGTTCAGCATGAACGCCAGTGTCAGTTCGACTGGCTGCAGTTATGCGAACGGGATGGCGACAGAAAACTCCAAGTGCCTTTTCAAGTTGATCTTGCACTGTTTGCCCGTTGGGCTGACTTTGAAATCCAAGGTAATCCGCACCGATATAATTTAGATCTAGTCGATAAAGGCACGCTTCTTCCAGAATTTCTGTCTCATGGGACGAAGTGGCAGATTTATTTGTAGGCTTCAAATGTGAATCCTATGCCAAGTACCTGCCGACCAAACGTGAGTCCGTCTTCAGAGGTTGACTTCACGGTCTCCATAAAACCAGAAAGGTAAACGTACCCCAAGCCCATGGTGTCGATCATGGAACGCACTGTTCTTTCATCTAGAGGATTTAGTAAAAGGTGGACTGATGCTCCAGCGCTGATTGACCGCTTTCTGCCGGTTGTCGTGTAAACCTGATCAGCTGCTAATAATGCGGTTGGACTGATGATTGAAGCGACTTCGTTGCGAGTTTCCTGCCACCAATCTAACTCCGCACCAGTCCAGTAATCAACAACGAGCCACTTGCGTCGAAATGGTGAAAATTGAATTTTAGCGCCGACTTGTATTGGCATAAACAGAAGGCTCGTCGAACTATTTTCATCTACTGTTAAACTCTCACAGTTGGATGATGCCGTTGACTCAGACGAACCACTGACGGCTTTGCCACGCACCGAATAAACACCCAAACGCGTATAAAGACCAGGGTTTATCCACCAATCCAGAGGAAACCACTCGCCCGAAAAAGAGATGTGGGTTTCGGGCTTACCGTAAAACTTCTCATAACACTTTTGCCCCTCATTGAAGGTCGGTCGATTGGCGGCGAGCTGGATCTTATGACGACCAAATATTCGCCCACCGTAAGTCCCAACGGTTGCAGTTCCCGAGCTCTTCTCTGCCGATTGATCCGCCTCACTTGGTTGAACCTTCGCACTGATTTCTGGCGACGTCGACGAAATTGGTGCAGCGACTGTTTCCTCTTCAGCCTCTTCTGTAGACTCTTCGGCTTGCGTAGCCTCTTGGCTGGGATCTCCTGCCACTTCGCTTTTAGGATCCGTCGGCTGACTTGGGGCTTCGTCTGTGGGGGCAACTGCCGAGGAATTTGACTCAACAGTCTCGGTCGGCGCAGGGCTTTCTGTCAGCGCGGCATCCTCAAGATTCTCGTACTCTTCGACGTCTGCGCCAAGTGTTTCTTCCTGAGATTGCGCGTTCACACCAAGGCATGGCAGCAAAAAAAATAATAGACTGACGATTTTAAGCGGCCCAAATAGCTTAATCATTCTTAAGCCCTCCAGACCTCTAATATTAACTGATCGCGCTCAAAATTTGAACCGCGTTGGTGGCGGCACCTTTCTTGAGATTATCCGCTACCACCCACAACTGAACCCATTCACTGCGAGTGCAGCCCAGAGGAAGCCTGACGCGAGCGACATGCACGCTCTGTGATCCGGCTACGCCTCGCGGAGTAGGAAATTCGCTGTGTTGGTCTTCCAAATGCATTGTCAGGCCTGGGAAATCTGTCATGCACTCGATGGCTTCGTTGCGCGTCACGGGTTTGCTAAGTTTGACCGCGATAGATTCGCTATGGCAGTGATATACGGGCACTCGAACAGTCGTGGCAAGAACGTCAAGTTGTGGCCTACCAAAAATCTTGCGAGTTTCCCGGATCATTTTCTCTTCTTCGAAACAGTGCCCGGAGGCGTCCAAAACATCAATAGCAGGGAGCACGTTAAAGGCGATGGGCTGAGCGTATACTTCTGGCGCCTTTTCAATAAATTTAAATGATGCTTCAACCTGGGAAGAGAGTTCCCTGATTCCCTTCTGACCGGTGCCGGAGACCGACTGATAAGTCGACACATGAATCTGTTCGATGCCAAAACAATCCAATAAAGGCTTCAGCGCTACAACCATTTGAATCGTTGAGCAATTTGGATTGGCGATGATAGATCCCTTCGGTAGTTTCTTTAGCACATCACCATTAACTTCTGGCACAACCAATGGTACGCCCTCTACCATGCGCCACGCCGAACTGTTATCGATAACAGTCACTCCAAGTTCCGCAATCGACTTGGCGTTTTGGCGGGAAAATGCGCCACCCGCGCTCATCAAGCAGTAGTCAAAACCACGGAGATCTTGCGTACGATAAGCCCTTACCTCGCGCATCTTCCCACGAAATTGGATCTGTTCGCCTGCGCTCCGCTCTGACGCAAAAAAACCGACATCAATTTCCTTGATACCACACGATTCTAGGTCGGCCACCATTTCTCGGCCAACGGCGCCAGTAGCTCCAATGATTGCAACTTTCATTACGGTTCCTCGTCAAAACTAGATTCAGCGAAGATTTCTTCTTCTTTAGTTAACTTTGTCCAGCCAAACGCCCAAGCTAATGGACCACTTAAAACATAGAAAAATA
>JBIJBX010000009.1:0-27460 GCA_044344995.1 Oligoflexales bacterium
AAAGCCGACCATCTCAGGGGCATAAGCCACGATTGAGACCAACATCACTAAAATAACAAGTAGCTGGAACGGTCTTACGGACCCGAACTTCAACACCTTGTGGGACTTGTAAATAATGTTACTCACCATTAGAAGTGCCAAGACAGGGCTCAGACCGACCAGAAAAAACTTGCGCATATCTGTATCAATCAAAAATCTGACCAGAACGTTATCGGCCAAAGTGCCTAACGCAAATCGCTGATCAAGGTCGACCATCAAAGAAATAAAACTTGCTACCGTGATGGCAGCCATCGGGATTGGTAGACCGGTAAAATCGCCAGACGCTTTACCAATGGAACTCAATACATTGAACCGCGCCAGCCTAAGAGCACCGCAAGCCATAAACACAAAACACGCCACCCAGCCAATGCGGCCTAGCTCCAGCAATCCGTATTGGTACATCAAAAACGCCGGCGCGACGCCAAAGGAAACACAGTCACATAGAGAGTCATATTGCACCCCAAACTCACTGGTGCCTTTCGTGAGCCGAGCAACGCGACCGTCTAAAATATCAAAAATGGCTGCCAGAAAAATCGCTGCCGCAGCCCAACCAAAATGTCCATTCATACTTTTGATGATAGAAAAAAAACCAAAAAACAGGTTCCCTGTGGTAATGAGATTGGGAAGAATGTACACAGCTCCACCAAGTCGAGCTGGTCTAATATCCTGTGATGAAACCTTTTCCATAGTCGAACACCTTTCTCATGCTAAGCCAACAACTTCCGACTTGCTAAAAAACCTATTTGCTAGCCAAAGCCTTCTCTTCTACAGTCGATTTACGCAAATAGATCGGATCAGGCACTTCGCCAGACTCAAAATCAGACCATAACAAATCATCATTATTTTTGATCGCCTCACCGAGTGCTTTTAACCCGAGCGTCACTGCATCACGCCCTGGAATAGAGCGCATATTGGCCACGCCGTAAAGGTGACCTTGGTCCGCGACTATTGACCAATCACCCAGCGTGACCCAAGGTAACTGGCTGAACTGTGTGAAAAATTGACTCGCATCCTCACCAAGACAGTCCAACGCACTGACCTTAAAGTCATCGATTCCTGCGATCGCGACGTATCCCGTTGCCTTGGTCGCCGGCAACAACACAAGTATTTGACCACCAATCTCCCGCGCCAGCGCTTTTGCCAAGTAACCAAGTGATGAGACCCCAGCAATTCGTGGCCCACTCTCGCCTGATAGCTTTCGACCCGCAACAAAACCGAACGCATAAGCCATTCCCACGCGAATCCCCGTAAATGATCCGGGCCCTTGAGAAACAAGCACCTGAGTAATTGCGCGCTGGTCCGTACCCAACTTTTTCAACCCATCTTCAACCATGAGCGGCAGCTCTCTGGCACTATCGGCGACGTCAGATGAGACTTGCAGAAACTCTATAGATCCCGATTCATCTCCAAATAGAGCTACGCCCGCGCCAAATATTGATGTGTCGATGATGAGTGTGTATTTACTCATTTTGCGCCAATCACACTCCCGACAATGCTGCTCCAAAAGCGGCTTAAGTCGTTATAGAGGGCCAATATTACAAGTGACATCACCATAACAAAACCAAGCTTTTGAAAATTCTCAACGGTCGCTTCCTCTAGCGGAGATCTCTTAACTGCCTCAAAACTCAAAAGAACCAATTGACCCCCATCCAGCAATGGAATGGGAAAAAGATTAACTAAACCAAGATTAATAGAGATAACAGCCATGCTAGCCAAAAACGTCATCCAACCAGCCTTTGCAGAATCTCCAGCAACCTTAGCAATCATAATCGGACCACCTAAACTTTTTATAGGGACCGCACCTGTCATAATTTGCCACAGACCAATTACCATTAAAGACGTTTGATCATAAGCCTCCCGCACTGCGAGATTGGCAGCCGTCAAGGGGTTCTCTTCCCGTAACGTTTCAAATTCTGGCAAGGAGGTTTGACCGAGCATGGATGCATCAAGAACGAAAATCGTGATTAATCCCTCTGGCGCCTGAACCTCGAGAGGCTTCAAAGGCACAGTCAAGGACACCTCTTTGTAGTCTCGCATGACTGCAAGCTTCACTTGCGGCAATTTCCAAGACTCCATTAATTCCTGCAAATGAAATATATTCCTTATGGGGGCATCGTTCCACGCAAGCAATCGATCACCGGGACGCAAATGGTCAGTAAGCTGCCCCCTGACTAGACCAACGGTCAAATGGCTGTCAACTGCACCCAAAGCCGCGGCGTATGCCCGGTCAGATTGCCCGCCGAATGCTGGCCACTTGCCAACGTTTAAGACCACACGTCGTTGATCCGCCGTCGCCTGTTCGACGGGCCTGCCATCTTTACCGTTAATAATGGTGATAGGGCGAACGAAGACCGTCATCGGATGTTTGACATTTTTTGCCCACGACGTGAACAACCCAAATGTTTCGTGAAGCCCATGAATCTTATGTTCAGCTCCACTTGCATCAAGCCATGCCTCAACGCGGTCGCCAGTCCTTAACCCATCCCGCGCCAAAAACGATTCAGGCGATGTGATGGAAACAACCGCGCTAGGGAAGGCCAAAGCGACCCCTACCCGACCGATTTCCGCTTTTGAACCAAAAATCGTGCGACCCACGACGCTTTCTGGTGTCAGATCTTTTTCGATGGTTTCGCCCTTACGCTCTATCAGAACTTTAATTTTTTTCTCAGGATTCTTTTGAAATATGCGCTCGATATGCGACCAGTTCTTGATGTCCTTACCGTCAGCCCGTAGCAAACGATCGCCAGGGAGAATGCCGGCCTGCTGGGCGCGCCCGCCTTCTATAACATCACCGACTGTTGGTGGAGCATGCTCAATACCTCGCATGACCATGATCCAAAATATTACGAATGCTAGTAAGAAATTAGCAAACGGTCCGGCGGCAACTATCACTGCACGCTTCCAAACCGGTGCGCGCCAATAAAGTAATCCTTTGACGTTTTCTGGCACATCCTCGTTACGCGTGCTGCCGTAGAATTTCACGTAACCGCCTAGGGGAATCCAACCAAGGATAAAGTCTGTTTGCCCACGGCGAAATTCCGCAATCCGATGTCCAAAACCAATGGCAAACTTCTCAACCGCAACTCCACAAAGACGCCCCGCGAGATAGTGTCCAAGCTCGTGAAATAAAACGAGAGACCCCAACATTACAATCATGGCGACAGCGGGATGAAATAAAATATTCTGCATAAGCAAAAAACCTTTAAGTAGCTTCTAAGGAGCGTTATATGGTCTCGCCAATCACTCCCGAGACATAAAGAATAAACCAAATGACAGGGGCCGCAAACAACACACCATCGATTCGATCCAGCGCACCACCGTGCCCCGGAAGTAGTCGCCCAGAATCCTTGACGCCGGTAAATCGTTTGATCACAGACTCTACGAGGTCACCCAATTGTCCCCCGATTCCACCAAAGAACCCACACGCGCCGATCACGAAAAATTGCTGCGAGTCCTGCGCATCACTTACAACAAAATACCAGGCAAACGCACCCAACAAACTCGCGGCCAACCCAACAATTGCACCCTCCCAAGTTTTTTTGGGACTTTTATGAGGCGAAAGCTGATGGCGGCCAAGAAATCTTCCGCCAAAATAGCCGCCGGTATCTCCAAGCCAAACAATCGCCAAAACCAATATTAAATACATGCCATTTGGACCATTCTCATAGAGGTCCCAAACGATTAGCCATGGAAATCCGGCGTAAGCCAAGGTGAGTGTAAAGCCAAGCACCCTTGCCATCTCGGCTTCAATGCCCTGCGTCGCAAAAACTGCTGCAAGCATGGCTAAAATTAATCCAAAAACGACAACCCCGCCACCTGCCTCTACCTTATAAAGCACAGAGACGATAAAAATCGCGCTCATAACCGAGGCGCAGAAAAGCGCTAGAACGCGGTAGTGGGGCGTTCGCCTGGCGGCAACATATATTTCGGAAGTCTCCGTCCTAGGCGTGCCCACAACCGCATAATTGCGCAGCATCTCGTCAAGGCGGGGCTGGATCATGAGGGACATTTCAAGCACGGAGATAAAAATCGAGGCCAATATGAGGAGCATGACAGCCCACGATGGGCCAGCAATGATCAGCCACAGCAACGCTGGCAACACTACCATTGCCGTCAACAGCCTGGCCCTTAGCATGGAGCAACACCCATGTCTGAGCGTGAATCGGTCGTGCCTGCTTGTTTGCTGTCGGTATTGCCATAACGACGCTCACGACTGCCGAATGCGTCCAGAGCCTTTTTAAATTCATATCGATCAAAATCTGGCCACATAACCTCACTGAAATAAAACTCAGTATAGGCCGACTGCCAGAGTAAAAAGTTACTAAGTCGAAGCTCACCACTTGTTCGAATCATAAGATCGGGATCAGGCAGTCCGGCCGTATCCAGATTTTGCGAAATAAGATCTGGGCCAATATCATCGGGCCGCAATTCCCCTCTGGCTACCTGTTCTGCTATTCCACGCATGGCGCGAACGATTTCAGCACGCCCACCGTAACTGATAGCTACACAAAGGGTGAGACCGTCATTGTTACTGAGCATCTGCCTTGTCTCTTCAATTAGTTTTCGAAGGTGCGGCGAGAGGCGAGATAAATCTCCAATCACCTGAAATCGAACATTTTTCTCCAGCAGTGCTTGCCGCTCTTTACGCAAATAATGCTCAAGCAGGTGCATGATCGCACCGACTTCTTCTAGCGGCCGAAACCAGTTTTCGTCACTGAAAGCATAAAGTGTTAGAACCTGAACACCCAGGTGACCAGCTTGCTCCACAATCTCACGCACCCGCTCGGCGCCATATTTGTGGCCAAAAACACGCGGATGACCTTTTTTTCGCGCCCAGCGTCCATTGCCGTCCATAATCACCGCCACATGCCTCGGAACCTGCGGCAAAGACTGCTGACGATCAAGTGATGACGTGACGTTTGACATCTATTTTTTCCTAGATATCCTTGATGTTTATTTGGATATTTTCCTGCCAAAAACGAGCATCGAGGTGTAACATAACGAGTTTGGAGCGTCTACGAGTTTGCATTATCAACCGCAACCATCGGTAATCACATGATAAATAAAGAAAATACCAAGCCCTTTGGGACCCTTTGGATCGCCGCCACAACACTCCATGACCCTCAGGATATCCCCCTGAGATCATTAGAACTAATGCGGACCTGCCCGTTCCTGATTTTTGAGGAAGACAAACGTGCCCGGCAGTTTTTAAAAGCCGCACAAGTTCATCGCCAATGGATGCGCTACACGGAGCAACGAGAAGCGTTCACGCTGGAAGAGCTCGAGCGTGAACTGAGGGCTGGAAATGACGCCCTATACATGAGTGATCAGGGTACACCAGGACTTGCCGATCCTGGACGCGATCTAGTCAATGTTGCTTACCGCATCGGCGCCTCGGTGCGATGCGTGCCAGGACCTAGTTCCCTCACTGCGGCTATTTCGGTCTGCCCACTCGATTGCAGGAGATTTGAATTTGCGGGATTCCCTCCAAGGGATGAAGCCGAACGCGAAGATTTTATTCGCGCGCGCATGAATCACCAATGGCCAGTGATTATTTTCGAAACGCCTTACCGGATGAATGTGTTCTTTGAAAGCCTTGCTAGAGTTCTCAGCGGGTCACCACGCCGAGTTTTTGTGGCCATTGATATCAGCGGACCAAAGGAAAGCTTCTTTTTGGGTACGGCCGAAGAGGTTCGAAAGAAGATCACATCGTTGGGCGAAAAGTTGAATTTCGTGGTGATTATTGAGGGCACGGGACTTGAGTCGAGAGGGGCAAGAGCCAAGCAAACTGCGGCTGGACCCGCAAACCGCGGCGCCAGGTCACCGATGACCAAAAACGGCGACAAACCCTTCACGCCCCGCCGGCACCCTTCACGTCGCCGCTAAACCATCTTGAGTCGCGGTAAATTGGCAAGGTCAACTTATACAAAGCTTTGACGATGGCTGCCGCTGGAATCGCGAGCAAAACACCCCAAAAGCCAAATTTAGCTCCAGATGCGATGACCGTCAAAATGACCACGATGGGGTGCAAGCCAACTTTGCTTCCAATCAAGCGGGGCGTTATCACCATACCGTCCAAAATTTGAACGCTCCCAATAATTCCCACAAGCCAGAATATCGCCACAGGCGGTATCTGCTGCGTAAAAATGTAGGTAACCCCAAGAGTCAGACCAACTACGATGTCCAGGTATGGAATGATTCGACAGACTCCGGCCGCGATTCCAATCGCGACACCTGCAGAGAGACCCATAGCAGAGAAACCCACAGAATAGAGGCAGGCCAAGGTTAGGGCCACCTTAATATGACCACGAATCACATGTGTTAGAGTTTCATCGATCGTCGAGGCCAGGCGAATTCCATACGGCCTAAGATCGCGCGGCGTCACTCTGCGAAGCCCCTGGATAATCGTAGCTTTTTCAGCCACCAAATAAAAAGTCAGTATGGGGACTAGTAAAATATTTAACACCGATCCCATGAGACCAGCGCTTACATCGAAGACTCCCTGCGCCGCCAATTGAAATCTTGCTAACGCCTGATCGATAAGATTGATGCTGCCGATGGCTCGATCGATGACCGAAGTGTCTTTCAAACCATAGCGCATCAAAGTTTCCCGTAAGATCTTCGCTGCATTTTTCACAAAGTAGTCGACCAACCCTGGAACTTGCTGAACAAGCCCAATAAGCTGGTCATAGAGATAGGGAAATAACCTTATACTGACCCAAACGATAAGCCCGGATATACCCACTAATATTAATAGCGCAGCGACAGCGCGATTAACTTTCCTCGCCTCCAAGGAATTGACCAATGGATTCATCAGATAGGCCAGAAACAGCGCGACAACAAAAGGCATTAAAACCTTTTCATAGTAGAACGCGAACGAAGCGAGTAATAAACACAAAAAAAATACAAAAACCGCGAATCGCTGAATGGATCGCCAGTTGTGATGCCGAATGTTGTGCAGACTAGTTTCTGACATATCGCACCAAAATTTAGAAATTAACTCACTGTCGTTTTACTTATTGCCGTTCCGCCGCGACAACTCGAGAACGGCCGGATAAATCCTTTATCATTACTATTTTCCGCCATCCTTGACCCTCAAACAAATGGGCAACTTTTTCCGCCTGATTATGGCCGACCTCTAGGAAAATTCTTCCGCCTTCAACGAGTGAGTTCGCTCCGGATGCGGCGAATCGTCGGTAGAACGTTAGACCGTCTGCTTCACCCGCAAAGAGTGCCAAATGAGGCTCAAATTTCAAAGTTTCTGCCGCGCATAAAGACTTCTCATCCCAGGGGATATAGGGAGGATTTGAGACAATCATGTCAAATCGTTCAGGGCCGTAGGAGTTCTCATTCAGAGCATCCCGCAGCACAAAGTTGATATTGGAAAACCCTAGACGCTCAGCGTTGGACTTCGCCACAACCAGTGCTTCTTCGGAAACGTCCCACGCCTCGATGCTTGCATTCGGGATTGCAGCCGCGATAGAAATACCGATACACCCGGATCCTGTGCCAATATCCAAAACTTTCGGCATTTCCATAGGGCGAAGCTGCGC
The DNA here is from genome assembly GCA_044344995.1 of Oligoflexales bacterium. Classification (GTDB taxonomy): domain Bacteria; phylum Bdellovibrionota_B; class Oligoflexia; order Oligoflexales; family RGVZ01; genus CAMDKS01. Next base: position 7,593 of record JBIJBX010000009.1, read on the forward strand.
AATTGCCGCCTCGACCAAGCACTCGGTGTCAGCCCTTGGAATCAGCGTATCTTTCGTTACGATAAAGCGATGTCGATAAAAATCGCGATGTCCGATGATTTGAGCCACCGGAACTCCCATCCCTCGTCGTTTCAACAATTCCCTGTAACGCTCGCGCTCATCTCGATTCAAAGGCCGATCGAGGTTCAAATAAAGCTGCATTCGGTCAACACCCAACACATCCGATAGCATCACCTCGGAATCAAGCCGATGATTACAATAAGGGTCTGAGTTTTTCCCCTTCAGCCAGTCAGAGGAGGACTTAAGAACTCGCTTGATCGTCCAAATCTCCTGATCTAACGCGTGCCCATCATTTTCGGGATCTAATGCCACTAGTGCTCTCTCAATGTGATTTTTCGAGCTGCTCTTTAAGTAATTCCGCTTGATGATGAGTCCCAAGTTTATCCAAGACGTCGTCAAGATCTCCATTAATAACTTCGGGCAAATTATAGACTGTATAGTTAATGCGATGATCTGTGAGGCGACCTTGCGGGAAATTGTAGGTACGAATTCGCTCGCTGCGATCGCCAGAGCCAACCATACTTTTTCGCGTCGCCGATATTTCGGCAGCTTGCTCGGCTTGCGCTTTTTCCAGAATTCTTGCTTTCAGAATTTTTAACGCACGCTCTTTGTTCTTCAACTGGCTGCGCTCATCCTGACATTCCACAACTAGCCCTGTCGGCAAATGGACAATCCTAACGGCTGAATCTGATGTGTTCACGTGCTGGCCACCAGCGCCAGAGGATCTACAAACTGTTATATCCAGGTCTTGTGGACGGATGGTGACCTCAACCTCGTCTGCTTCTGGCAATATAGCCACCGTACAAGCCGATGTATGAATTCGACCTTGCGCTTCGGTCTCCGGCACCCGCTGAACGCGGTGGACACCACTCTCGAACTTCAGGCGACTATAAACTTTATCGCCTTCCACCATCATGATGACTTCTTTGATGCCGCCACGCTCGGCTGTCGTACTTGATAAAATTTCTGTTCTCCAGCCAGCTCGCGAAGCGTAGCGCGTGTACATACGCATGAGATCACCAGCAAACAGCGCGGCTTCCTCTCCGCCTGTACCAGCCCGAATCTCCAGCACGACATTCTTCTGATCGTTAGGATCTTTAGGCAACATCAGGACGGTGAGCTCGCGCTCTGCTCGCTCTAGCTCTTTACCAACCGTATCGAGCTCTTCTTTAGCCATTGCCCTTAAACCTGGGTCTTTGTCGTCAAGCAAAGTCTTGGCTTCGTCCCTGGCTTTCTGAAGGTCTTTAAATGCCCGCCACGCCACAACAATATCCTGAATCATGGCGCGTTCCTTCGACAAACGCGTCAACTCACGCGGATCGAGGCCATCTTGCGATAACGCCGCCTCGATTTCCTCGAAGCGGCGTTCAACTGTATCCAATCGACTAAACATGAAGACTGTTTCTTCTTCTATCTTATCCGTTCATTGACGAAATAAACTCGGCGTTAGTTTTGGTTTTCTCCATTTTCTCGAGCAAAAACTCCATGGCGTCAACCGTACTTCTCGGCGCGAGTAACTTTCTCAAAATCCACATGCGGTTCAGGATATCCCGCGGAAGCAACAAGTCTTCCTTACGAGTACCGGACTTGTTGATATCAATTGCCGGGAAAACGCGTTTTTCGGCAAGCTTGCGGTCCAAGTTGAGCTCCATGTTACCGGTTCCCTTGAATTCCTCAAAGATGACCTCATCCATGCGCGATCCAGTCTCAATCAGAGCCGTCGCGATGATTGTGAGTGATCCACCATTCTCGATATTTCGGGCAGCACCGAAGAAACGCTTGGGTTTGTCGAGAGCGTTAGAGTCAACGCCACCAGATAGAATTTTACCCGACGGTGGGACGACTGAGTTGTAAGCCCTTGCGAGACGCGTGATCGAATCCAGCAAAATGACTACGTCATTTCCGTGTTCAACCAAACGTTTTGCCTTTTCAATAACCATTTCAGCGACCTGAACGTGACGCTGAGCCGGCTCATCAAACGTAGAGCTAATGACTTCACCGCGTACGCTGCGCTGCATATCTGTCACTTCCTCTGGACGCTCGTCAATAAGGAGGACAATCAAAATGACTTCCGGGTGGTTCTTGGCAATTGCAGATGCGATATTTTGCAGAAGAACAGTCTTACCAGTACGAGGCGGAGCCACGATCAATGACCGCTGACCTTTACCAATTGGCGCAAGCAGATCGATGATACGTGTCGCCAAATTATTGGGATCGTACTCCATCTTGAACTTTTCCATTGGATAAAGTGGAGTCAAGTTATCAAAGATAATCTTCTCGGCACTCTGATCTGGTGAGGTCCCGTTTACTTTCTCAACTTTTAGGAGGGCGAAATAACGCTCGCCATCTTTTGGCGGACGAATTTGACCTGAAACCGTATCACCTGTCCTCAAATTGAATCTTCGAATTTGGCTAGGGGAAACGTAGATGTCGTCAGGGCCCCACAGGTAGTTGTAATCAGGCGCTCGCAAGAACCCAAATCCATCTGGCAGGGTCTCCAGAACGCCCTCGCCATAGACAACACCGCCCCGTTCGGACAGGTTTTTTAAAATGGCGAACATCAACTCGTTTTTACGAAGGTTGCTAGCACCCTCGATCTCTAGTTCCCGGGCGATCTTGTTTAAATCGTTGATGTGACGATCTTTGAGCTGCTTAAGATTAATCTCGCCCGCGATGGCATCGGCGAGAGTTTTTGGCAATGGTTTTACTGGCGCATTGGGGTCAGTGGGGGCCGGCTTGTTAGCTGTTTTGGCTACGGGTGGCTCGGCAACCGCAACATCTGCCGATCCTTCCGGTTCACCCCTAGCAGCTCCCGCCGGGGATGGTTTTCCCGGGCGTACGGGTCTTTTTCTTGGTGCTGAATCGTCGCCGTTGTTGCCTTGAGTCATGGGCAATCTACCTCAAAAAATAGGTTTAAAAATGGGTCTTGTGAAATTTTAAATTGATGTGAAATTAAATAATTACGGGTGGTTTCTTGGGCGAAAAGTCTCGACAGGATTTTAATTTTTATTTGGCTTGGTCTCGGCCGATGAGGGCCAATCCGGCGGCAGGCTGCAGTTATATTACTAATTAACTGGCACCGCAAGGGCATATTTTAAAATACTTGATTGATTTCAAGCTAAGGGAGCTTGATAATGGAATCCGGAAAATATCATTTCAGCGAGCATGCAGTAAGGAGGATATCCATGATCAAAGCGCTACGGATAGTTTGCCTTATATTGTCAGTTAAATTAGCCATATTCAGCACTCCGGCCGCTGCTGAGACCCCACTGGAAGATGGTTTTCAAGACATGTTCGTAACAGCCGGTTACTCGGCCGCAGCGGGAGCCGCCATTGGCGCCGCTGTGCTCACACTCCAAGACAACCCTGGCAAGCATCTAAAATTTATATCCATCGGGGCATCCATCGGCTTTTTAAGCGGCACCCTTTTTGGGGGTTGGATGGCACTGGCACCTTTGTTGGTAGATAACTCAAGTCCTGTTCTCCTGCCGCCATTTGCAAACCAGGCAGCACCGGTCGTGGTTCGTCCGTTGATTGATGCCAATGCGTTTTCACTAGCTGGAGTTGAGGCTGGAGCGGTCTTAGCCCGTTTCTAAATTGACCAGCACCCCGCGTCAATAGCAGAACCTTTGATAGAATATTTCCAGCTTAATGTATTAATGGATTACTCGGCCCACGAGGTCGTAATCATACGAGTCGGTAATTTCGACTTCTTGTATTTGACCAGCTCGCACTGGGCCGTCATTGAGATAGACTAATCCATCAACCTCTGGCGCTTGAACACTCATACGGCCTTGCCAAACGAGCTCGCTCTCCTCACTGGGGCCAGAAACTAGAACAGGGATACGCTGCCCCACAAAGCGCTGTAATTTGCGCCGTGAAATTTCTTTTTGTAACGACATGATTTCATCTTGGCGACGTTCCTTGATCGCATCGTCGATCTGGTCAGGCATTCTACCGGCGACAGTTCCTTCTTCCTGACTATATGTGAAGCAACCTAGGTGCTCAAACTCCAATTCTTCAACCAAAGCCTTCAAATCGTTAAACTCAGCCGCAGTCTCACCTGGGAAACCAACCATGACCGAAGTTCGTATGGCAACGGATGGAACTTTCGAGCGCAATTTTTTAACTGTTGAAATGATTTCTTCGCGCGTCACATCACGGTTCATACGCTTGAGAACAGCGTTGCTGCCGTGCTGCACTGGTATATCTAGATACTTTACAATTTTTTCCTGAGCAGCAAAAAATTCTAAAAATTCATCACTGATATTTTCTGGATACACATAAAGAAGACGAATCCATTTCAAACCTTCAATTTTTACGAGAGATTTTAATAACTCTAGTAAATCGGTTTCCTTCAAATCACGACCATAAGCTGCCAAGTCCTGAGCGATCAGATTGATCTCCTGGACGCCCGAATCGACGAGGTTCATGACCTCTTTGACAACACTGTGCACCGGCCGACTACGCAATCGGCCTCTAATGGCTGGAATAATGCAAAATGCGCAATTATGCTGACAGCCTTCCGCAACCTTCACATAAGCACTGTGAGCGGCCAGAGTGTTAACGCGTGGCATATCTTCGTTATAAAGGTAGTTGGTTCGCTTTGCAAAAATAGAGCCTTGCGCGGGACGATTTGCCAACAGTTCACCGATTCGGGAGAACTCATCTGTACCAATGAACAAATCAACTTCGGGCAGACCTTTCACAAGCTGTGACTTGTAACGCTGGGTTAGACAGCCTGCGACGATCAGCTTCATTTGAGGATTAGTTTTTTTGAGCTCCGCCATAGCAAGAATAGTATCGACACTTTCTTCCTTGGCTGAGGCTATAAATCCGCAGGTATTGACGACGACAGCGTCCGCCTCTTCGGGCGAATCCACGGAAGACCATCCATCACGCAGTAACGTGCCCACCATGACCTCAGAGTCGACACGATTGCGGGAGCACCCGAGGGAAACCAAGTGTACTTTTTGTAGGTCCGTGGACGGATTGGGGGACGTCATCTTAACACCTCTTAATAGAATCGAGGCGTTGTACCATAATAATTTAATATTTCAATAATTTTATGCCTAATTATTGCGCAAACTAGGCGTCGTCTTTGCCAGACAAGACCCTGAAATCACTAGAGTAAGTGCTAGATAGCCAGGTCTGATAGAGCCGCGAAATATGGTTAAAAACAGCATTGGGTCTAAGGGTCTGAAGGCGATGCCTATCGATTTGCGCCACAGGAACTAGGCCCCTGATGCTTGAAGTCACAAAAGCCTCATCAAATCTTGGCAGCTCGTCCAAGGTAATGACCCGTTCCGTCACTGGGATCTTAGCCGTCATCAGCAATTCCGTAATTCTTCGACGTACGACACCCATCAGAATGCCACTCGTCGCCGGGGGAGTCGCTATTTCAACCAAGTCACCCGTGCGACCAATCAAGAAAATATTAGCCCAGGTTGCCTCAGCCAACTCGCCGTCCCCATTAATCCAGAGCACATCATCAAAGCCACTCGCGACAGCTTGGCGAATGGCGACTTGCCGCTCGCCGAGAAAACCTGTTTTTACATGACCCCCACGCGCCCATGATCGGTCACAGTGGCCTGAGAGTCGCAAACCAACCTGCTTCGCATCAAAGCCAGCTTCATCAACATCAAGACTTTCAACCTCAATGATTCGACAGATGCGTCGCCCGTGATCCGCGTACAAGATGATCCTGATTTTCGCCATAAGCGGCGGGCCGAGCATGGCCAGCACTGAATCAATCTCAAACTTAAGCACATCCGCCCTTGGAGGCTTATCCATTAAAAGTTGTTGGGCGTGCTCGGCGAGGCGCTCCAAGTGACGTTCGAGGTCCACCACCCTAGCGCCCTTTGCTAGCATGGTTGTCATCGCTCGCGATCCATGAAAAAAATCACCCTGCAGGAGTCCAGCGACATCTGACGTCTTGGCTTCTTCGCCGTTGATTAGAACGATCTTCAACTGTAAAACCTCAATCGAACTGTTTATATAAGAAAAGGGTAGGCCCATAAGCCTACCCTAAAATCAAACTAGATTAACAACCAATTAGCCCTTTTTACCGGTACCAGTCTCTACTGTAGACTGAGCGGCTTGATCAGCTTTCGCCTGCTTAACAGCTTCTTGAACATTGGTGGCATCAGCTCCAGCGGTACGCTTACGCACTTCATCCATAATGTTGTGGCGAGTGGTATACGAACTCGTGTTTAGGATAACTTGCTTGCCACGACGATTCTTGAGGTTAAAAATCAACGGAGCCTTGAGATTTGCTGTCATGTTCTGCGGATTACTTGGCACTGTCACAATCACCGAAATAACCAGATCTTCTTCGGACTGCACATCTAAATCAGCCAACTCAGCGTCCGCAACTTCGGCAATATACTCGGGATTGAAGAGCAATGGGTCGATCAATACGAAAGCGATAGCACCGTCTTCCAGGGATTGAAACCACTTGAATGGGGACTCTTTGTCATGATCAAGAAGCACATACTGCTTGAGCTCAGGAAAACCAATAAGACCAGAGGGCAGATGAATGATTTCGCCTTCTGGAACATCAATCTCGCCGAACCTTGTAGTCTTTACCTTTATCAAGACACGACTCCTTTTTTACTATCAACCAAACATTGTGGTATCAGTTACTGCCACTGTGCCTGAGGAGGCTGACAAATCCTGTCGCCTACTCTCGGTTCTAAAACGCTTGAATGTCCCTTTAAGCTTCTTATAGTGTAAACCAGACATTCTACACAAAGCAAGCACTTTGCCCGACAGCTGTTCAATTATTTATCACCATCGTCAGAGCCAGATTTCGAGGCCCTCACTACCCTACGAACCCCATTCTGGCGCGGGTTCTGTGGTTTAGAGAACATCAAACCCGCCTCCTGAACCGCGGTCGCATCGGGGACTGACGCGGCACGGTTTTCCTCAAGAATTCTCTGGTAGACCTCACCCCGATGAACCGTGATGTTTGGGCTAGCCTTGATACCGAGTCTGACTTGTTTACCCTTAATTTGCATAACAACGATGGTAATGTCATCGCCGATAGCAATTTCCTCGCGTTCCTTACGAGTTAACACTAACACCCCAATACCCTCCTTGGTATCGCCCTCCCTGGCGGGGCACTTCAAAAAACTAAGCACAACGAGATCGCCCGATCCCGAAACGAACCTACTGTAAGAAATTCAACAATGACGGCTGCAGCACCTTATTGGCTGCAAGTAGCGTACTTTGCAAGGTTGTCTCTGTTTGTTTAAATTCGCTGGTAGCTTTAAACGCATCCGCATCTACAATGCCGCTGAGTGTGACCTTGGCAGCGTCTGAATCGCGGATCACACGTGACTGCGCGTTATTCACCGAATTCCACATACCGCCCACGGTGGCCTGATGACTCGTGACCTTATCAAGATGAAAATCCAGCTCGGACATACCTTTTTGGATTCTTCCTTTATCGTTCTGGGCAAGACCTTCATAGAGGTTTTGGAGAACATGAATCATGTTGCCGTGCCCTCGAAGCCGGTCATCCTCAGACGGTACAAATAGATCTTTAGCTGGAATGTTGATCGGTTTGAACGTGCCAGGAGAGATTTCGACAAAAATTTGACCATCGTCACCACTGAAGTTCCCGTCCTCGGTCAATGGCGGTGTTTCGTTACGAAATCCTGCGAATACGAAGCGGCCATTATAAGTGGAATTACCCAACAGCAAAACCTCGTCCATAATTTGTCTGATTTCCTTCGAAGCCGCGTCACGACTTGCTGCGCTGTTCGTATCGTTCGCCATCGCAATGGCAAGTTCCTTGGCGCGAACCAGATTGTTAGTCATGCCACCAAGGGCTTGTTCCATCGTCTCCATGAAACCCTTACCCAGCTCCATGTTCTTAAGATTCTGATCGTAGGAAGTAATCTGGTCTTTATACCTGATTGCACGCGAAAGACCCGTGGGATCATCCGAGATAGTCCGAATATTCTTCATCGTGGAAACAGCATCCAGAGCTTGTGCGTTATCGCTCTTAGCTTTCGCGATTTTCTCATTCGCCTGTCTGTAGCGCTGATTTTCTGATACCCGCATCTAAAGCCTCATCAGCGTTTAAGACTCAATACTGTTTCCAGCATTTCGTCGACCGTTGTTATAACTTTTGAGGATGCCGTGAAGTTAGACTGCCATTTCATCAAGCTGATAGCTTCCTCATCCAATGAAACCCCTGCAGCCGCGTCACGCTGCGCCTGCAAATCGGATACGACCAAATCGCTGGCATCTTTAAGGTGTTCTGTTCTGTTGATTTCAATACCTAGATTTCCGACATAATTCGCATAGAACTCGACTAGGTTCGATTTGCCGTCGTCCAAAAACTTCTCAGTCTTCAGCGAAAGCAGTTCATTGGCTACAATATTGTCGCCAACAGCGAGAGGAGTTGCCGCAACCGAAATCGCATCAGTTGAACCTAATATCTCGTCGGACACATCAATCTCACTGGCCGCTTTGTTAATATCGGTTATTGGCTTAAAGAAGTGGCGGCCGGTTGTCTCCTCGTAATCACGGATACCAAACCCTTTAGCGTGAATATCATTTACTCGCCCAACAAAATTCGCAGCCATCTCGTTATTTTTATTGATGAGGCCTGCGCAAACATTATCACGCACCTCAATCAGCCCTTTAATTCTTCCGCCTTCCATCTTCCGCGTAATGTTGCGCATAAAACCGTTGGTTTTATCTTGAATAACGATATCGGCAAAACCATCGTTACTACCATTGTTCGCTACGGTGAACTCCGCGATGGACGTTTTGTCGACCAGGAGAGTGTCATCAGGACCACGAATGCAGAAATTACCAGCATCGTCTTCATAATAGTTAATTTGTACTTTTTCTGTGAGCTCTCTCAGAAGCATATCCCTCTGATCTCGAAGATCATTGGCAACCGCCCCTGGTGAAGCTTCAGCATCTTGTATCTGGATGTTGAGCTCGCGAATCCCTTTAAGGCGCGAATTAATCTCAACGCACTCTTGAACAATCATCTCATTCAAGTCGCTGCGTCGCTGGTGCACCTCTGAATTAACCCGCTTGAAAGCCGACGTAACACTTTTTGCATTTTCACGTACAGAGTTACGAATTGCTTCATCACTAGGCGACAAACTCAAGTCCTGCAAAGAGTTGAAAAAGTTTCCGATTTCATCTGGCACGCCGGATGCAATCTCTGGGCTGAAAATTGACTCAAGAGACTTTAACCCGTCAAATCGGCCAGTGGCTTCGCCACTTGAATGTTGCGCTCGGTTAAGCTGTCTTTCGACAAATTTATTGTGCGTCCTTGTGATATTTTCAATGTAGGAACCAGAACCTGCCAAAACACCGCCCAAGTACTGCGGCTGCCTGGTTTTTAGATTGACCCGCTGCCGGCTATAGCCAGCCGTATTGGCATTAGAAATATTGTGCGACGCGGTATCGACACCCTGACGAGTGTTGTACAGCGACTGCTCGCCAATATTTAAAGTGTGAAAAAGCCCAGAACCCATAAAACTACGCCCTTACAAAAATAGTCGAAGAACCTTCGGACGATTTACTAGTGGTTCCTTGGGGTGAGTAGGTAGCCTGAGCTTGCTCCGCAAGGTCAAACAAAACCCGCGTGCTGTCCTGGTAGGACTTTACAATACCTGTCAGCGCGAGCCTGTTTTTCTCTATCTGTGGTTTGACCACGGCGGAAATCTCTTTGAACAACTTTACTTCTTCTTGCAAGCGATTGATTTGAAGGCTCAAAACGCCGGCAGAGAGGTCAGATTGACGTTCAACAATGGCGGAGTGAATACCTTCCAGCATCCGAACACAATTGGTGAGATCACCAGGAAAAGCCGCTACACCCTCGCAGTCAACATCACTCCAGATATTGAATAGCTGCTGGGTTAATTGCGTCAGCTCTTCAAAACACTCAGCTATTTCGTCTGCTAGCCTTGTCTTTTGATTGCAAACTTCCGATAAACGGTCCGTGTAGGCGTGCGCGCGAATCATCGCGTGTTCCTCGTCGATTAACGCCGGAAATGCTCCATAACTTTGGCGCATGCGTGCTACGGCCAAGATCAATTTTTGCGACAACTCGATCAAGTAATTGAAACGAGAAGAACTCAACATCGCCCGCCCTCCTTTTTTGACCCTTCATCCTTAATGGATCACTCGTTCAGAGCGAGGCACCAAACTGCCCCACGGCCCTCTGCTTTTAGCTATCTTTGTTATTCGCCAGATGCTCCATAATGGCTTCACGCAACATGCCATCAGCGATTTTTCCAGAATCAACTTCATAGGTTCCAGCCTGGATTTTTGCCTTGATAGCCGCGACTTTTTCCTCACGCACATCTGGAGTATTCTTTGCAATCTCAAAAGACTTCTTTCGCTCATCAGCGCGCTTGCGGGCATCATCACTCAATTGCACGCCAAAATCTTTGCCAGAAGAGGATGCTATGCCTGCTGCAGCCGCTGAATTGGCAGAGCCCAAGCCAGCTTCTGCGACAGATGTCTTTTTGGAGCCCTCTGACTCCTTTGCTTTACTAAGTCCAGGACCAGAAAGTGGCGACGAACCTACATTTTTGATTGCCATAAACAACACCCCCTATCCAGTTACCTAGCCCAATCCAATCGGGCCTCTTCAGCCTTTATTTTGACCTCTTTTTGCTCTGGCTGCAATGTTACCTCACTAGCCTTTTGATAGGCGCTTCTTGCGTTGTTTTTTGCCGCAACGTCGGAAGCCTCTGATTTGACACCCATTGTTTGCAATAGTTGTCGCTCTATCATCTGTGAAAGGCCTGAAGTCCCCTGGCCAGCCATAAGCTTTGCATACTCGCCGTCGAGCATGGACCTATAAATTTCCTCGGCATTCCCACCATCAACTAGCCCCGACTTCTGAACCGATGAACGCATAGTTCTCAGCATTTGTTCCAAAAATACCGACTCGAAATCCTTTGCGAGCTGCTTAACTTTCGCCACATCGTGCTCACGCGATGCCTGAGAGGTCATCGAATCAACTCGACTCGCCTGGCTTTGATCGACAGAATTTAACATCGCGGCTTTGACGTCCATGTCTTTGCCCTCCAAAAAAATTCAGCTTGGCCACGCTTACATGAAGCGCAACTCTCCTTGCAGCGCTCCTGCTGACTGCAGCGCCTGCATCACTCCAACCAGGTCAGCGGGCTTCATTCCCATTGAATTCATACCCTCTACGAGCTTTGAAACGCTCGTGCCACCAAAGTTAACGAGGGAGTTACCCTTCTTCTTTCCGCTGCCACCGCCCGAACCCACACTGATACTTAAATCTCCATGCGAGATTGTGACCGGAGAAATGACGACGTCCCCACCCATCACCACCGTCCCAGTTCGTTCATTAATCAGCACTACCGCTTTTTGATCAACGACGACTCGTAAGGCTTCCAATTCAGCTATAAAGTCCACAGTTCGATCTTGAAATATTTCGGGGATCTGAATTTCAATTCCGTGGATATCCTTTGACGTTGCATAAAAACCCTTGAAGTGGCGATTAATCACTTCGACCACTCGCTTATTGGTTGTAAAATCTGGACGCTTCAGGCTGATCGTAATCGTCCCATTACGGTCCAACACAGGAGCAAACTCACGCTCAACAGTGAAAGCACCAGGCGCGATGGCCACTGTTTGTACTTGCACACCTGCCCCCGTAGCTTGTCCCACCACAACCGGGCCTTGTGCCATTCCGTATACTTGACCATCATTCGCTTTGAGCGCAGTACTCATTAAAACGCCGCCAGCCAAGCTTTTGGCATCTCCAATCGTGGAGACCCTGACATCAAGTCGGTCGCCATTACGGGCAAACGCTGGCAATTCTGCCGTTACCATGACCAAGGCAGCCATGCCTCCGCTTATTTGCTGATCAGTTACTTTCAGCCCCATCTTTTGCAGCATGGCGGCCGCAGCCTTATTGGTGGAGATGGAGGCCGTTGAATCTCCAGACTTACTTAGCCCAACCACCAACCCGATACCCATGAGTTGGTTTGATCTAACGCCGCGAACATTAGCTAATTCCTTGATTCTGACTTCCTGAGCTAACGCTCCTGAGGCCAACGTTAAGCATGCGATCGAAATTCGAACGGCGTTACTAAACCGAGTAAATATCAACTGCCTCATGATTTACCCCTTTTTCTTATCGTCAGTCGGTTTAGCGGGCTCTTTTTTAGCGTCAGCATTTTTCGCACTCGCTGCAGGTTTAGCGGCGGGAGCTGCTTCTTTTGGCTTTGCAGCAGCTTTACCAGGGTCACCGGCTTTTGCGTCAGCCTTTTTGTCATCACCCGTTAGCTTTGCCTCCTCCTTGGGAGTCAGCTCGTCAACTTTCTTTTGCAAATCAGCATTTTGTTTCTCAAGTTCCGAGATTTTCGCTGAATCTTGGGCTTTATTTTCTAACAGCTTCGCACGTTCACTTGAAAGCCTAGATCTTTCACCAGCGAAACCCTTCATCTCGTTTTCAAGTTTATCCCGGACGGACTTCAACTGAGTGCGTTTCTCCTCGAGCCCCAAAGCGTCTTTGCTCTTGGTTTCATCAAAGCCACTTAGCCTTAAACTGTACTCATCTTCCCAATTGGCACTTTTACGTTCTGCGACATCGCCATTGAAGCTTTCGCGCCAATCGACATCAGCAAGATCAAGCGTACTGATATTATCGACTCGCGCGAGTGCCTCGGCTGGAACTCGAGCCGTCACCGTTACATCCGCACCTTGACCCTCGCGGATACTTCTACGGCGATGCATTACCAGTACGTCGCCGTTATCAAAACGCTCTAACACCTGCATCTTGATGCTCTTAAGTAGAATCGGTTTATTGTCAGGCCCAGGCTCAAGATTAGGTAGGGATTTTAGCAAACTCTCCACTGCCACCTCTTTGGCAGCTGGATCCTTCGCACCAGCTTCTTCGGGCTTGCTACCAGCTGCTCCACCATCAGTGGGTCCTCCTGATGGCTCTGAGCGATTAGAGGCAACCTTAACATCAACAAACATTCCAACTTCGACCGGACGCTCAAATCCAAACAAATAGGCCCTTGGATCATTAAGGTCAGTCAAAGAACCCGTCTCATTCGCGGGCGCTTTTCTTCTGATCTTTACGTCCTTCTGTCGAACAAATAAATCTAGGGGCTTGTCACTTTTTGGCTCAGACTTGGAGATGACCTCCGGAGGCGCCGCCTGGGCAGCTGGCTCACGTTGTGAAATATAGCGAGGAGTTCCGGTGATACACGACGACATCAGACCAGATGCGCACAGCAGTGACACACAGGTCGCGCCCGAATTTATTTTGTGGAAAATCCACCCCATGACTGATCCCCTTCCTAAAATGACACGGCTTCTACAGTCTGCTCATCAACAATTCGGGCTTTTAATTTTCTCTTTGTAGCCGCGTTGACCACGTCAATAGTTTGTCCCACTGAACCTGCCTGTTGGGCAATGGCTCGAGCGGAAATCTCGAGATCACCGCTTCTTACTAACATTTTTACAGACTGATTCCGCGTGACCGCCGTTGCATTTTCAAGAAATCGTGGTGATATTGGTTCGCCGGCCTGCAGGGTCTGACGAGTTTTGCGCCCGATAATGGACCCAAGGTCGAATGCGGCATCTTGATAGCCCCTGCGCATAGCAATCCAGCCCATGGCAATATCGTCCCCTGCGATTGTTTGCCCCACCCCGATGGTTTGTACTGGTAGGGGAAGTTGTGCTTCCAACACAATATAAGCGTTGGCCTGTATCAGAGAAGCGTCATCTGGGTCATTCGAGCTGAATACTTTTACCTGTATCGGTCGATTACCAATCATATTTCGAAGAACCCAAGCGCGATCATCAAGCCCCATACTCCTGACGTCAGGAAAGTCGACTTTGACTTGGCTCGGCCGTACCTTAACTTGATTCATCGGCTGCAGGCGAGACACGCGCAGCCGAAGATTTTTATGGGTGTGAAACTTTGAGAGGAGCGAGTCCTCAAATTTTTGCCGCAAATCTTCCGCGGAGAGCTCAACCCCGACAGTCTCAATGCGAATTGCCTCAGGGCCTGAGATTATTGCTTTGATCCCTGGCCACTCTTTTCCAACGATAGTCTCAATATGTGATTTCTGCAAAAAGCCTGTGCGGCCAGCTGACGGACTTTGCGCGACGTCAATACCACTAATTTCCTGGCAATAGGTCGTCGCGCCAGAACATGTCGCGACATCCGATAGATAAACACGATGTGACGCGACGGTGGCTTTTGTCTTTAATACCAGATCAATATTTTTCTGATCAACATCAAGCGCAAACGCCCCACTTGCCAGGGCAAGAAGGGGCAGGGATGAAATCACCCCGGATAGAAAAGTAAGCCTGTCACTCATTGCACCTAGCCACCCCGATTAACGGATCTGGTTTGTCGACTGCAACATTTGATCACTTGTAGTGATTACTTTCGAGTTGATCTCGTAAGCTCGCTGTCCCGTGATCATGTTAACCATTTCTTCAACAATATTAACGTTAGACGCTTCCAATCGATTTTGCGCAATACTACCAAAACCGTTTTGGTTGGCTGAGCCAACAATCGGCTCACCACTGGCTCGGGTTGCTCCGAAAAGATTTCTGCCCATGGAAGCCAGGCCGGCTGGATTGACGAACGACGCAAGTTGAACCTGTCCAATTTCTTGGGACTCGCCGTTCACCTTCACCGTAACTACGCCATCAAGGCCCACATGAAAGTCTGTTGCACTTTGAGGAATGATAATCTCGGGGACCATGGGAAAGCCATCGGACGTCACGAGGCGCCCTGTATTGTCCTTATCAAAATGCCCATCGCGAGTGTAAGCAATAGTGCCGTCGTCTTTTTGCACACGAAAGAATCCATCACCCTCAACAGCCAAGTCCAGGTTTCTTTCTGTAACAATGGCGGCGCCATCCGTAAAAAGTTTATCGACACTGCTAAGTTTTGAACCCGCACCTATTTGAATGCCACTTGGCACCACGGTGCCTGTAGTCGCACTTTGTCCTGGAGCACGGAGAGTTTGATAAAGCAAATCATGAAAATTTGCCTTGGATCGCTTGAATGCGGTCGTGTTGACGTTTGCCAAGTTGTTGGCGATGGTGTCAATGTTGGTCTGCTGAGCTTCCATTCCGGTCGCTGCTGTCATTAGTGAACGCATCATAACTGACTCCTTGTCTGTTTTGTGCCCGGATGAAAGCTCTCAGCTTTCGCCCCTTAATTAGTTTCAGGCCCTGACCGCACCTAGCTGATTGTTACTGATATCCATCATCTTGTCGTAGTTTGATATTGCCTTCTGATACGCCTCGTAAGATCGGTGCGCCACAATCATAGATGTTAAATTTTTCATGGCGTTAACATTTGAACCTTCCAGAGCGCCTTGCATGACAAAGGCCTCGGTGTTGGGCGTACGACCAGATTCTGGTCCACCGTAAAACCAGAGATTGGTTCCAGCTCTTTCTAGTTGAGCTTGGTCCTCAAATTTGTAAACAGGTATTCTGTCGATCAATTGATCGTTTTGGTAAATTTCGCCAAGGCGATTAACCTCGAACTTTCCGGCTTGCACCGAAACCATCCCCTTTTCACCAAGCACAGGATGACCACCCGGCGTCATGAGAACACCGTCTGGACTGATAGCTAGTTGACCACTGCGCGTGTAGCGAATCCCCTCGGGGGTATGCACAGCAAATAGGCCCTCACCCTCGATCATCAAATCAGTTGGATTACCAGTTTGCATGACTGGACCTTGTGATTCGTCTCGTTCAATGCCGGCGACGCCAACATAGGCGATATCGTTACCACGCAATGGACCAAGGCTGTTGAGATCAACTTTGTAATTAGCCGGCGGCAAAGGGGATTGATAGTTCTTTTCAGGTTCTGGATTTAAAAGTTTGAACGTGACGGTGTCGCCCTTAAAACCAACCGTGTTGGCATTGGCGAGGTTGTTTGCAATGATCTCCAAAACCTTTTCCTGCGCCAGAGCGCCAGACATTGGAGAGTAGATTGCTTTCAACATAATCGAAAATCCTCTTGTGGGAAATTTGACACCATGCTCAACCATGCATCAAATGTGCCAATGAATATTCGTCAAAATTTTGTTACCAACAGAGCGCCAGTTAAGATGCTGAATATCGGGAAAAATCCATTTTTTTTTGGATTCCTCCAAAATACTCAAAGCTATATTTTCAACGGGTGGTGACGCGGCAAATATTGCCGCGCGTCAGAATTTAATCGTCAAAAGTCAGACTCTTATTCTTTAACGATGAACTGCTTGCGTGAAAGTAGCTGATTTCCACTTTGCTTAAGCAGCATGATTAAAAATCCTGGTTTTCTGCTTGGATTACCAGTTGTCGCGCTAGCGCAAAATGAGTTCGCATCGGCTGTGGGACAATCGATACATTGATCCACCACAAAACCGGCCAATCCGTATGTGGGGTCATCGTTTCTAAGATTCTCCTCGTAGGCTCTCCTGATGCCGACTGACATGGAAGCCTTGACCCCTTCGTTTGTACAGTCCATTTTAGCCAGCGAAAAGGAGGTACACCCCGGGGAATTCGTCGTGCTGCGATCATAAAATAAGCCCTTTTCGACACAACTCTTAACGGTTGCTCTCAAGTCATCATCGCCGACCGCTGCGCCCCCAAAATTGAAGGTTTTAGCAGAGCGATTGACCACGGCTGTTGATTGGCTTTCTCGGGTGCTGGTTGCTTTCTGGAGGCTCTCTGGCTCCTCTGGGGCAGCACAGGAAAGGCAGAGGCTGCTAACATACAACCAACAAAAAAAACTAAGTTTCATTGGACGCTTACTTCTCACCGTCGGACCCCCACAAGAGAGGAGGTCGGCCAATCACCTTGGGATCTTTAAAGTTTTAACTGTTTGCTGAATTTTCTATTTATACCAGGCAGATAGAACTAAGGCCTTAGCCGAAATGGCTAAGGCCTTAGTCGTGGACTTTATCAACTTCCCTCTTTTGCAGGTCAAATGCCGCGGACCCAATCGACTATTGGAGTAATTTAAGGGCGATCTGCGGTAGCTGATTGGCCTGCGCCAACACCGATGCTCCGGCCTGCTGAAGAATACTTTGTTGCGTATACTCAGCTGACTCCGCTGCAAAATCGGCGTCTTTAATTCGACCCTTAGCGGCTGACAAGCTCTCTACTTGAATCGCCAAATTCCGATCCGTGGATTCAAGGCGGTTCTGTACCGCACCGAGCGTGCCGCGGTACGATGCAATCGACTCCATAGCTTTATTGATCTGCATAATTGAGCTCTGTGCAGAATGCTTGGTATCAATGCGTGTACCGTCAGAGTTCTGGCTATTTCCCAGACCTAAAGAGCCTTCTCCTTGAGTCGTCGCGTTGAAATTATCAAAACTCAGCCTAAGAATGTTGACTGGATTGTGACTATCTAAGCTATCTGCGGAAGCGTAGTAATCTTTTCCAACCTGAACTTCGAGAGGAAAAGGATTCTGGTTCATCCGCATCTCTTCGGGCAGCTCCGTATTACCAGCCAACAAACGAGTACCTGTGTACTCGGTGGAAACGGCAATTCGGTCAACTTCGTCCTTGAGGGCCATGAACTCTTCATTCAAGTAGCGACGCTCACGTGCACCGAGAGTATCTGATGCCGCCTGAACCGAAAGCTCTCGGAGACGAATCATGATATTGTTAATCTCGTCTAAGCCGCCTTCAGCAGTCTGAATCATCGAGACTGCATCATTCGCGTTTCTGCGCGCTTGATTCAGCGACCTGACATCGGCCTTTAAAACCTCTGCGATGGCGAAACCCGCGGCATCATCGGCGCCGCTATTGATGCGGTAGCCAGAGGCCAACTTCTCAGTTTGTTTCGCCATTGCCTTACCAGACAACCCCATATGGCGCTGGGCCGACAATGATTGGACGTTCGTACGAATCCTTAATCCCATGTCACTCACTCCCTAAGGCGTTAACCAATGCGATGACGAAGACTTAGTTTCTCAAAAAAATTTCACGTCGACAGATGCTTACTTCTTTACCGTATAAGATAAGAATACAAGATCTCCCTTTAATACGGAAGAGATGCAGGTCAGGTGAACGGGATGGGATAAACCCAGGTCGACAAATCGCGGTGATTTAACCCCCGAGATTATAAGCGGGCAAACTGTGATTTTCGCAAAATCTACAAAGTTATTTTCATAAAATATCTTGTTGATACTTCCACCGCCAAACAACAGCACACGGCACAATCCTTCCTTATCTAATCGCTCGACGACCCTGGCGGCCGCGTGTTCGGGATATACCCAATTTTCCACGCCAGACTTGGCACACAGGGCTTCGTTGACCGGGAATGGCGACACTAACACCCGTCTGACACCTTGTTGCCCCCAAAACTCAAGCCCAGCATCGAGTCCACGCGTAGTGAAGACGATCCAGGCTGGATTAACTCCACGGTCATTGAGAACCTGCCACGTAGCACCGCTGGCACGCAGCGAGTTGGCGCCAGTAATCACGGCGTCTGCATGCATTAACTGTTCACGAACAAACTCGCGGTCGTCGAGATTCGTAAAATCATAAGCACGCCGCTCGACGTCACTTTCGAGGGCGTGCTTTCCAATCATTCCATCAAGGCTGATGGCCATGACGTTGGTGATTGTAACGGTCATAAAAAAGCCTTAGTTCGGTAAGAGCATTTTGCTAACTTCTTCTGCAACTTCGCCCTCAGCTCGCGACTCGGCGGCACTAATTTCCGATACCACCATCCCGAGCGCTTTCTCGAGCATATTTTTCTCGCCAAAGGACAGTGGCTTATCTTGTTTCAGGGACGACAGGTCCCGCAGTACTTCGGCGACGTCACTGATGGAACCAGTACGAAGCTTATCATTGAACTCTCTAAAACGTCGATTCCAGGCACGTTGTGACACGCGACGAGGAGTTCTCAGAATTGAATAAACATTACGTAGAGCGCCGTCATCTGAAAGATTGCGCAGTCCAATTCGACTAGTAGCGCTTGTCGGCACCATCAGGCGAGCGCCGGACGAAATAATCTGAACAACATAGAAGTCCATCTTGGTGCCAGCTACCTCTTTGGATTCAATCGCAGAAATCACGCCCACTCCGTGAGCAGGGTAGACAGCTTTGTCACCAACATTAAATGACATGGAAACCTCCAATTTGCGGGCCAATTCACTTACACTTTTTGATGCCTACTTATTAGACAATTGAGATGAAAAAGTCAAATGATTTTAAGATTTTTATAAAATTTTTTATTAAATTTAGTGATTTATCACTTATAAGAATCTCTATTGAATGCCTGGAGGCCTGCCTGCTTTCCAATTATCCCTGTAATTTCGCTTGCAAGGCTCTGGACCCTAGGCTAGAAGCTTCGTTCGGACTTTAATAGGTTGAAGTCACGTGCGGCTTTTCTGCTGAGTTGGTGGATTAGCTGAGGTTTCAGAAATCAACTCGATATGGAGAAAGCCCAATGGCACTATCAATTGATCAAAAAAAAGCCGTACTAAAAAAGCATGCTCGCGGTACTAGCGATACTGGTTCTCCAGAAGTCCAGGTCGCGCTTCTGACTGAGCGAATCAACCAGCTTGGAAATCACTTTCAAACCCACACCAAAGATCACCACAGCCGTCGCGGCCTTTTGATGCTCGTTGGTAAACGCCGCCGTTTGCTTGATTATCTGGAAAGAAAGAACGTTGATTCCTACAAGAAGCTGATCGGCGAACTTGGAATCAGAAAATAAGTAAGTTTATAGAAAAAATTCCCGTGCGGAGGCGCAATTTAATTGCGCCTCCGCGCTTTATTTGGGAAAAGGTTAAGGACAAAGAATG
>JBIJBX010000302.1:0-2747 GCA_044344995.1 Oligoflexales bacterium
CAATCGTCTGGGAGTAAATGTCATGAAAAACCGCAGGGCAGAGGTGGATGCAGCCATCAGTAGTTTCGACTTTTCAAAAAACAAGTACCAAGTCAGTTTCGAAACGAACAAAGGTGAAATTGTCATTGATATGTGGCCTGATGTCGCGCCTGGGCATGTTAAAAATCTCCTCGGCTTGACCAAGATCGGCTACTACGATGGCCTCACCTTTCACAGGGTTATCAAGGGGTTTGTGATTCAAGGCGGTTGTCCGGTTGGGAATGGCACTGGCGGTCCGGGATACACAATCAAGGCGGAATTCAACGCCAAACCCCATGAGCCCGGTGTGATCTCCATGGCGAGAACCCAGGATCCGAATTCAGCCGGCAGTCAATTTTTCCTGTGTCTTGAGCGGGTGCCTTTTTTGGACAATCAATATACCGTTTTTGGTAAGGCGGTGGATGAGAAGAGTCTGGAAATCATCTTGACGATTGGTGACAGCGCTACCGGTGCGATGGATCGACCGGTCGATACGGTAACAATCAAGAAGGCATCAGTGATCGAGACGGCGCTGTGATTCAAGGCCTCCTCTATATGCTAACCGCGAGTGCGCTGTTTGCTGCTATGGGAGGTTTTGTATACCAAGTTCGGCTTTGGGATCAGAATGCATCGGCCATGACCGCTTCATTTATTCGCGTCGTGGTTAATTTAATTTTTGTCTGGATCATTGCATCGCGGAATGGATTAGGTCGCGGGATTTTAGATTTGTTCGGCGATATGCGTTGGTCTCTGTGGGCGCGTGGTTTTTTTGGAACCCTTTCAGTGATGGGGATGTTTTCGGCGATTCACATGATTGGCCTAGGAGAGGCCTCTTTTCTGCACGCTTTCAACGCGGTTTGGATTGCGGCTCTCAGTCCTTTTGTGCTTGGACAACCAAACTCCCGATTGGGATGGCTTGCGATTGGATTGGGCCTGGTTGGTCTTTACCTGGTATATCAGCCCGAACTCGGCGGGGACGCATTAACGGGACGATCGCTTGCACTTGCTTCAGGGGCTTTTGCCGGTACTGCATACATGATGATCGCACGAGCCGGACGGTCTAATCCGCCGCTAACGGTTGTGTTTTATTTTTGTTTGGTTGCCACCATGATTCATTTAGCCTGGTTTTATGTGAACGGAATCATTTGGCCCGTAGACGGGCGCTCTTGGTTGATGTTGATTGGTTCAGGGCTTTTTGCCTCTGTGGCTCAGATTTTTATGACCAAGGCCTATCAAATCGCGCCGGCCGCATTTATTTCAGCGGTGAGCTACTCAACGCCAATTTTTAATTTGCTAGTCAGCATCTTCATTTTCGCTTTAATGCCGAATGCGCAGAGTCTTGTTGGTGCTTTGCTCGTTGTGGTGGCAGGTGTCGCTTTGCCCTACCTGCAGGGCCGCATGAGGGCCTCTTCTGGGCGGGAGATTCCGGTGGAGGTCACTGATCGATGACGGAGCAATTTTTCTCAGATCAGGATCGAGAGTTGATGGCTCGCGCGCTCTTGCTGGCCAAAAAAGCAGCAGAATTAGGTGAAGTGCCGGTAGGTGCCTTACTAGTGATGAACGGTCAGATTGTGGGCGAGGGGTGGAATTTAAGGGAAACCTCACGCAGTGCATTGGAGCATGCGGAAATCATGGCCATTAGGGAAGCCTCTATAAAAACAAATGCTTGGCGATTAGCTGGTGCGAAACTTTATGTCACCTTAGAGCCGTGCTTAATGTGCGCTGGTGCAATTTATCAAGCTCGCATCCCCGAGGTGATTTTTGGAGCAACGGATCCTAAGGCAGGTGCGTGCGGCAGTCTTTACCGTATTCATGAAGACACTCGCCTGAATCATAGGTTTCTGGTAAAAAATGGACTGCTTGCTGAAGAGTGTGGGGAGGTCCTTAAGGCCTTTTTTCGTAAGCGTCGCCAATCATAGGTGGCTCGTTTTGATGTTGTGCAACACAATTGCTTTATCCCCTGGAGAGATGGCCGAGTGGTTGAAGGCGCCAGACTCGAAATCTGGTATAGTGTAACAGCTATCGAGGGTTCGAATCCCTCTCTCTCCGCCATTAACCAATAATTTTTCCTAGATTCATTTGGCTAAGCAATGTCCATCGCGAGGGTGGGCGTTGAGACTTGCGGGCGCTGCTGTTAAACTGGCGGTGAGAATCAGCATACTTAAATCTCGAGTTAAACGATGCAGCTGCGCCTGTGGTTTATGTTCTTTATATTGATTGCTACGGTGACCGCGGGTCAACAGGCTGCGGCGACGCCGATTTTTTCTGGCAGTTTTGTAAATTTGAGTGTTGAGCAGCGCGAGAAAAATGTTTCGGTGAATTATCCCCGTGTTGGTAAGCGTGGTATTTGTGGAGTGGAGATCAAATCAAACGTCATCGTGCTTAATCGTGATGTTTGGCGAAAACTGGCAGAACTAATTGAAGTGCGCGAGATTCATGATGATAGGCTTGAGTCGGTTGTCCAGCCGTCAATTGAAAGCGGATACTCGCCTACCTTGCGTTACCTTTTCTCAAGGTTTGAATCTGACTACGGCACGTTGGCTTTTCATAGTAAAAATCACCGGACACTCAGGGACGTCGCAAATTTTGTGTTAGGCGATAAATCGGGTGACGCAGGTCTCGTGGCGGTCGCTTATTCATGCGATGAAGGCACTTGGCGTAGGTAAAATGTAAAAAACTGAGGTATAATCTTCCTTAAATTTAAAATCTTTTTGGAGAATCGAATATGT
>JBIJBX010000003.1:0-31423 GCA_044344995.1 Oligoflexales bacterium
AAACCCCTAAAATCTTCGGTATTTTTGACATTTTTCTGCGTTGCCCTGGCCCATTCAGCGAGCTGATTTAGCCAATGAGCACCCATACCTGCCCCAACAGCAACGGTGACTGGAAGGCTTGGTGGATTCTGGTCTAAAAAGTCAAATTCCGGGTCTTTTTCGGTTAAAATGTCGCAAAAACTCCTAAATCGCTCGAGAGCGTTCTCAGGTGAAACATTCTGGGCAAGTTGGACGAGCTTTGACTCTTTAAGCATTTCTGGCAGTGGGAGACGTGCATTCTGGCCAGACCTTGCAACCCACTCAATAAAGAGGAAATGACTTTGCAAGATGACTCCTGGCGCCAAGTTGAGCGATACACCGCGCAAAGCCCTGATTAGATCCCAAATTCTCTTAAGGCTACTGTAGGAGACGCTTGAAATACCAGAAAAGAGGGTTAAGAGCCCATCAATCTGAGCATCAGAGGACCTCGCTAAAAGGCGATTTGCCACCAACTCTGAATATTCACTATCAGCTTTTGAACGAAGACGTTCAGCCGATGCTTGCCAAAGTAAGGATGGGGATCGGGAGGCAATGTGGCTGTCAGTCGCCATATAGCCGTTTTCAGGCTGTTTTCTGATCACGCCATGCGCGACCAACCTACGACCAAGGCGACCAAACAATCGCAAATGATCTAATAGACCTGGCTGCTGATCTTCAGCCTTTTGTGTTGTCGTGCGTTTCCCACCGCGCATACCTCGCATCAGGTAATCCACTGGCGCACCCGTCAAACCATCCAATCTGAGCCACGAACCATGGGTTTGCATGACTGATTCCATGCGCAAGTAGACCAATTGCTCGGGAAGGGTCAATTCAAGCCAAACAGGCGTCCAAATCACGAGGGGTTTTAATTGACAAGTCAGCTTCCTGAGCTCGACACCAAACCTTAGCAGTCTAAGTAAATCCATATGGGCATCAATAAAACCCGTCAAAATTTCCCCAGCACAATCCTCTTGCGTGAGTGTCAAAGCAACTGCACCTGGTCCACCCGTCTCAAGCGACCAATTTTCGCTGGAAAAAAGCCTGAGAGCCTCAAAATTAGAACCCTTGCCGCCGGCCAAAAAACGCAGCTGACCCAAGGATTCAAACACACGAAGCATTTTTTCCCGGTGATTCACGTCAAATCGAGATAAATGCCCCTTAGCTGCATCTACTGAAACAGTTATGGAGCTCGCCCTGGGGTCGCCATGGAGAATTTGTCGCTGCAATTCACCTAACAACAAGGACAAGAAAACCAGTTCACCGCCATCAAAACGAGGACGCAGCAGCCCATTCTCAGTTGCCTCGGCATGAAGGTCCGCATCACCTGAGATGGACAATTCAAATGCCCGCACGAGCCAACCCGGCATGAACATGCGTGCGCTTTCTAATTGGGGCAATTTGTGTTCTTCACCAATATGGTTCTGCACCAGGGTCCCTTCGGCTGTTCCCACGGCTTAAAAAAATGAATGCAATCAATGGTAAAAATTCAAGGCTATTGTGTTACTAAAGATTGGCCTCGATTGTCGACGAAAATCTAAAATGTGCGTATTTTCAGTGATTTAAAGCGGTAGCGGAGCGCACTCACGTACGCTTGTTAAGGGCATATCCTGGTTAGGTACAACCCCATCGCTCAGGCCATCAGTGGTGGCCGTGTCGTACGAGAGAATGAATTTCTGCTTCTTTTGGATGTGCTTTATCCGTGATGGGGTGCTTTTCGTTCTCATCTTTCACACTTGTCACACCCCCACGCAACTCGCCACGATTAGCCAGATAATCCTTGGTATAAACCCACTTATCCTCAGCTAAACCCGCCATGACATACTCTGGCCCAAGACGAATGGCGTCCACGGGACAGGCCTCTTCACAGTAACCACAAAATACGCAACGAAGGATATCGATCTCAAATCGGACAGGATACTTCTCAATTTCATTCTCTGGGTGCTGACCTGCCTCAATATGAATACATTGGGCGGGGCAGTTAGTAGCGCAGAGGAAACACGCTGTACAACGAACATTGCCATCCTCGCGAAGGGTCAGAAAATGCTTACCTTTAAACCGCGGGCCGTAGGTCGCAGGTTGCTCTGGCCACTCCAAGGTATTTGTCTTCTCACGGCCGCTGAGCTGCAAAAACAGGGTCTTAGCGGTAAACTTCATACCTGTCATGATGGTCGTAAAGTACCCCCAAGCGGCGGCAAAACCATTCGGGTCGACTGTCCTCGAAACAATGAGCCCTGGACTAAGCCTCTGCCAACGCACTGATCGTTTCAGCGACACATCTGGCATCAGGCACTGGGCAATTAAATGGGGTCGTCAAATGACCATCTTTACCTTGGTGATTGGTAAAGGTTCCCCTTTTTTCAGCGAAGCCTTTAAGCGGAATCACGTGTTTTGCACGTTTAACCCCTTCGATTAGGCCGTTCACTGTCCAAAACGAAACAAACTCAAGCTCTGATAGTCCCATGAGATGGGTTTTTAAACTTGGAAAGCCTGAAGGTACTTCCGGAACAAGAGCGATGACTAACTTCGCTCCACTTTTGGCAACATCCTCAAGCTGATTCATGGGTTTATCGCCGCCAACTTTATGGAGTCTTAAAGCGGCCAGCAGTCCAGCCGTATTCGCGTTACGGTCACCACGCATGAGCAGCCCATCGAAATCAGATATCTTTTCAGTCGGCTCACGCCACTGGTAGACTTTTTTCACACCCAGTTTACCGACGAAGAAATCAAACAAGGCCTTATATTCTTCATTCGTGTATTGCGCCGAGACCAAAAGAGCGATGTCATCGACCTTGGCATGCTTGAGCTTCTTCGCCAGAAGAGTGACCGCCTCGTTGGCCTCAACGTCTTTGCGCGATCCATGGTCCGCTACGAAAGCAAACCGTTGGCGTTCCTCTTGATTGAGGTGGCGGTAGGTTCCACGACCATAATCACACATCCAGTGCCCATTAGACTCACCTTCGCGCGGTTTCACGCGGTAATAGGTACCCGTCTGTTCTTTGCCAAAAACGTCAATTTGGCACCCAGTCGAGCAGCCTGGGCAGGTTGCTGGCTTATCTTGCAAGAACCAAACTCGCTGTTTAAAGCGAAAGTCTTTTGACGTAAATGCACCGACTGGACAGATATCCACAAGGTTTGTGGTGTAATTGTGCGAAATTTTCTTCCCAGGATATGTCCCAATAATCGCGTGATCGCCCCGATCAAAAATGCCCAAAGCCTCGGACTTGGTCACTTCTTGTTCAAACCGCACGCAACGGCTACATAGAATACAACGCTCGGTATCAAGGACAAGATCTCCACCAACATCCAAAGCCTTCGGCTTCAACACTTTTGGGCGATCCATCTGGCTCTGATACTTGCCAACCGACATGTAATAGTTCTGCAAACCGCACTCACCCGCTTGGTCGCAGATTGGACAGTCGAGGGGATGGTTAATCAAGTGAAACTCAAGAGCCCACTTGTGAGCATCTTTGACCTCTTCTGTGTCGGTTCGTACATCCATTCCATCAACAGCCTGGAGGTTGCAGGCGATCTCAAGTTTCGGTCGACCTTCAACCTTGACCAGACAGAAACGGCACACGCCAGCAACAGACAGTCCCGGGTGCCAGCAAAAGTGGGGAATCGCGACTTTCATAAGTTGAGCAGCCTGCATCACTGTTGTTCCCTTTGGAACAGTGACCGATTCGCCATTGATTTTAAATGAAACTGTATCGCTCACGCCGAAGTACCTCGTCTGATATATTCTCGAATTTCATCGCCAAATTTCTTTGTAATCGCCATGGTCGGCATGGCTGCCGCATCGGAAAGCGCACAAATGGTGCGTCCACCCATTTGTTTGGCGACCGTCCACATCCGGTCAACATCGTTCTCAGCGCCGTTCTTATCCCAGATGCCACCCATGATATTCGCCAGCCAACCCGTACCCTCGCGGCAAGGTGTGCACTGACCGCAGCTTTCGTGGTGGTAAAAATCCGCGATAACCTTCATGAGTTCCACCATGCTTTGTCGATCATCGATGATCATTACGGCACCTGAACCCAGCATCGATCCCTTGGCAGCTATAGCCTCATAATCCATGGTCAAGCCTTTGAGTTCTTCTGGCGTCAAAACAGGTGCCGATGCGCCACCAGGGATGCAGGCTTTCAATGTTCGGCCAGGTAACATTCCGCCACAGTCTTCGTTCAAGAACTTTTCAAACGGATAGCCCAGCGGTAACTCATAGACCCCTGGCTTTTTGATCGCTCCAGCGATGGAAAAGAGTTTGGTGCCTGTTGATTTCTCGGTACCGATCGCCTTATAGGCTGCGGCACCCTTGGTTATAATCCAAGGCACGGCCGCAAAAGTCTCGGTGTTATTTACAACTGTTGGTCGCCCCAGGTAACCGCTAACGGCTGGGAATGGCGGTTTTAACTTAGGCTGCCCCTTTTTTCCCTCAAGTGAGGAAATCAGTCCCGTCTCTTCACCACAAATGTAAGCTCCAGCGCCAGTATAATGATCCAAGTCAAAATCAAAACCTGATCCTTGGATGTTTTTTCCGAGAAACCCTGCCGCGTAAGCCTCTTTAATTGCCGTCTCAAGCCATTCGATCTCTTCGAAAAACTCATAGCGCGTGTAGATATATCCTTTGCAGGCGCCAATAGCTTTGGCTGCAATCACCATTCCTTCCACGAGCATGTGCGGACTGAGCTCTGCGATATATCGATCTTTAAAGGTTCCGGGCTCCCCCTCGTCATTATTACAAATCAAATACCTTGGGCCCGGCAGATTCTGAGGCACGAAGCTCCATTTGAGGCCGGTGGGAAAACCAGCTCCGCCCCGTCCACGCAGTCCTGATTGTTTCACTTCCTCAATAATCTGTGCGGGCTGCATTTTGAGCGCTTTCTTCAGACCCTCATAGCCACCATTGGCCGTGTATGTGGCCAAGGCTCTGCTATTCGGAATACCTTCAAACGCGGTCAGGATTTTAACTTTATCAGTCGTGTTACCCATTTGGATCTCCTCAAGTCAGCGGAGCGTATTTTGAAAGAATTTGATCAACATTCTCTACCGTAACTTTGTGGTGACGGTCTTTATTCACAAGCATTGCGGGAGCCTGGTCGCAAACGCCCAAACAGGGGACGCCAATCATCTCAAACGGGGCGTTTTCTCCGTGTTTTTCTTCGAGACGTTGAATATGGCCTTCGATTTTTTCCATGACGTCTTTTGCACCCATCATGCAGCAAACAATATTGTCACAAAATTGGATCGGATGTTTTCTCGGCTTTTTCTGGTAATAGGCCTTGTAGAACGTCAGCACCTCTTTGACCTGTACACGATTCAAACCATGCGCGGTTTCGAGAGCCTCGATATGTTTTTCCTGCACCCATCCACACTCGTCTTGAATAGCGTGTAAGATCGGCAAAATAGACGATCTCTTGGTTTCATAGCGAGTCAGTTCTTTTTTGATGATTTCCTGAAGTTTAGAAGAAAAAACCTGTTCCGAACTCATACTGATAGATCCTCTTGATTAGCGGTCAAGCTCACCGGCAATAATATTGATTGTTCCAAGCACCGCCGCCAAATCGGCGATCATGTTACCTTCCAGCATCTCAGTGGCAGCCTGGAAAATCGCGAAACACGGTGGACGACATTTGACGCGGTAGGGCATGCCACTTCCGTCAGAAACCACGTAGAAACCCAATTCACCGTTGGCTGCTTCGTGACCCTGATAAATCTCACCGGCCGGCACCTTCACACCATTGATGACCTGCATAAACTGATTCATCAAACCTTCGATATTGCCATAAACGTCCTGCTTGCGCGGGAGCACTATCGTTGGATCATCAATTTCGATTGGGCCACTTGGAATATTATCCAAACATTGATCCAGGATGCGGCAGCTTTCGAGCATTTCTGCCATGCGCACCTGATAACGGTCGTAGCTGTCGCCGCGATGTCCCACCGGCACATCAAATTCGAACTGATCATAGCCATAGTAGGGAGCGTACACCCTCATATCGAGCGGCACACCCGTAGCGCGCAAACATGGGCCTGTAAATCCCCAATTAACCGCACTTTCTGCTGAGATCTTACCTGTGCCCACCATGCGTTTCACAAAAATACGATTTTTTGTGCACAGTAGATCAACCTCGCGATGAGCTTGACGAATTGCTTTGACGGTCTCCTTGGCCTGTTCAACCCAGCCATCTGGGAAGTCAAAACCCATTCCACCGATTCGGGCCAGTGACACCGTCAGACGGGCACCGCAGAGTTTTTCAAATAGTTCATAAACTTTCTCGCGCGCCGCAAAACCCAACCAGAAATTGGTGAGACCCCCAAGATCTACCAGGTTGGTAGTAATGCAGACGATGTGGTCAATACAGCGACTAAACTCATCAAGAATGACCCGCATCATCTGGGCTCGTGCTGGAATCGTCACACCAAGTTGTTTTTCAATCGTACGACACCATGCGTTGTTGTTGATGGGCGCAGAGCAGTAGTTTAAACGATCCGTGTAAGGGATGATTTGGTTGTAGTTGTGATTCTCGCACATCTTTTCAAAGCAGCGATGCAGATAGCCGATCTCAACGTCCATTTTTTCGATCGTTTCGCCCGAAAGAATGGCCATGAAACGCAGAGTCCCGTGAGTCGCTGGATGCGCTGGTCCGATATTGATCCAAACACGGTCATCCAAGAAATCCGCCTGATTCTTCATCATGCGTTCGCGATCTTTTTCAAACGAATGATGCAGCGGTGTTTTCAAGGATTGATTCCGGTCAGCAGGGTAGTCTTTGCGCAGCGGGTGACCAACAAAGTCCTCATGACAAAGGATGCGACGTAGATTGGGATGACCTGAGAACTTGAGCCCAAAGAGGTCGAACGCCTCGCGTTCAAACCAATTTGCGGCTTTATAAACAGGCGTTAGAGAAGGCACTTCATCTGATTCGTTAATTTTCGTCTTCATGCGAAGACGTTGATTATTGTCGGGATTCAGCAAGTGATAGACGACTTCAAAACGTTTTTGACGTTCAGGATAATCCACGCCGCACACATCAAGCAGATAAGGGAACTTTTTGTGGAGTTCACGAGCCACTTCTAGCACATTCGAATGTTCGACGTAGATGACATCTTCATCCGAATAACGCTCGTTTTTAACATACTCAACTCCAGCCTGCGGGAGTTTGGTTTTTAGCTCGCGGCTTAGAGCGTCAACGTATCGAGGTTGGCTAGACGAGTCATACATGCAGCGCATACTCCTTAAAAAAAATCAGCGCCTGAACTACTTTGGCTTGAGCCAAAAGAAAACTACTGGCGAAAGGATGACAAATGTCAGAATTCAATAACGTTTTTAACCCAAATACAACGCTTCTACCCTACCACCGCATAGCGGGTCGAGCAAGGGTCGGCCTGCGCCAACTGCCTGGTTTTTAGCCACTTTTGTGGGGTTGAAATCCACGCCACAAACCGATGCACCAGGCGTTAATCATGAGGACCTTCCAGCCAGAACAGTAAAATTGATTTTTAAACTATCGAAACGCTACAGACTGCTATAAAACATTGGCGTTTCGGAGCTTTATAGAACTTGGTTTTGTAACCAGATAAACCCAGGGATTTTCTTATGACGCAGTCTAATTCTCTTTGGCACCGCACCCATACCCTTGGCGAACTGAACAAGTCGAATGTTGGACAAGAGGTTGTCTTAACCGGCTGGGTTAATCGCCATCGCGATCATGGGCAGTTTATTTTTCTGGACCTGCGCGATCGCTATGGCATTACGCAAGCCGTGATCGACCCTGAACACGCGCCTCGAGCTTATGAAATCGCCAAGAGTTTGCGGGCAGAATTCGTGATAGGCATCAAAGGCAAGGTAAACGCCAGACCGCAAGGGATGATCAACACCAACATGTCGACCGGAGAGGTCGACGTGCTTGTTTCAGAACTAACCGTTTTGAACAAATGCGAAGTCCTACCCTTCACAATTCAAGAGGAAACCGAAGCCACCGAGACTTTACGATTAAAGTACCGTTACCTCGATCTAAGACGCCCAACGCTCAAGAGCAACATTATAAACCGCAGTAAATTTGTAAAAGAAATGCGCCGGGCCCTCGAAGATCGTGGGTTTATGGATATTGAGACTCCGTTTCTTTATAAATCCACACCCGAGGGGGCACGTGAATTTTTAGTACCGTCTCGTATCCATCCAGGCCAGTTCTACGCACTGCCCCAAAGTCCGCAGCTCTTTAAGCAGGTACTGATGATCAGCGGGTTTGATCGCTACTACCAAATCGTAAAGTGTTTCCGTGATGAGGACTTGAGAGCGGACCGTCAACCTGAGTTCACCCAGGTCGATATTGAAATGAGTTTTGTCGACGAGGCCCTTGTAACCAACACCTTGGAAGACGTGACTCGCACGGCTGTGACCAAATTTTTTGACGGCCAAGTTAAACTACCCCAAAAATTTCCACGCTACACATATGCACAGGTTATGGAAGATTACGGCGTGGATAAGCCTGACATGCGATTTGACCTGAAACTTAAAAACTTGTCCGACCTAGTCACAAACTCTGAATTCAAGGTGTTTAAGGAAGCTATGGCTGCCGGAGGCATCGTCAACTGCATTGTCGTGCCAGGATCGGCTGAAAAATTCAGCCGAAAAGATTTAGACGAGCTTGGCGAAGTCGCCAAAAATCATGGTGGCAAAGGTCTGGCATGGATCAAGAAAACACCCGGAACAGGTGCTAGCAGCTGGAATGGCCCAATTGCCAAGTTTTTCAATGACGCGGACTGTGCGGCTATTGATGAGCGCGCAGGCATCAAAAATGGCGACCTCGTTTTGTTTGGCGCCGGCACCTATGACTCAACAAAGGCGATGCTCGGAGCCGTCAGAAACTTTCTTGGGGCAAAATTAAAACTGTTTGATCCAAAAGAAATTTATTTTCTCTGGGTGACCGATTTCCCCCTTTTAGAGCGCGACACGGAGAATAACCGCTGGCTTGCTCGTCACCATCCTTTCACCTCACCGAGACCAGAAGATTTGCACTTACTGAGATCAGACCCGGGCAAGGTGAGAGCCTCCGCCTATGATTTGGTCTTGAATGGTTATGAAGTGGCAGGTGGTTCAGTGAGAATTCATGATCCGGATGTCCAAAAGCAACTATTTGAAACAATCGGCTTATCAGAGGAAGAAGCTCAAAGTAAGTTCGGATTTTTACTGGAGGCCCTGAAATTCGGCGCGCCACCACACGGCGGCATGGCTTTTGGAGTGGACCGAATGGTCATGTGCCTGACCGGCGCCGATGCGATACGCGACGTGATCGCATTTCCAAAAACCCAAAAAGGCACCTGCCTGATGACGGGAGCCCCAAGTCCGGTTGCCAATGAGCAACTGAAAGATTTGCACGTTAAAATTCGCGAAACTCCCACAGGGGGAGGACCATCGACGTGACAAGCCTAGAAAAAAGTTTCGACGTGGGAATATTCCCTATGGGACCCAATTTGCGTGAGTGGTTTGGCCTTTCAGGAAACCAGTATCGAGGTGCTGACAATTCCTCGCCGAGTGCAGACCAAGTCGCCAACTTTTCTCATTTGTTTGTGCGAAGCCTCGAAGATAACGCGCCGAAGAATCCCTCGCATCTAGTCGACATTCTTGAAGAGTTGGTTGGAATGAATTTTCCATTGCTAGCGATCAAGTTCGTTGATTCGTATCAACAGCTTTTCCCGCACGGGGATTTTAGGGCCCAACTTCATTACGGCAACGCATCAATGTTGGTGGGAGACTTGGCTAGAGCAGAGTCAGCATTTGTTGCGGCTCAGAAAATTGTGCCCGAAGAACCTGCGCCTTATATTAATCTGACACAGATTTATTGCCATGATCAGCTTTACACAAAAGCGCGTGAGTGGTGTCTTGCCGGCCTTGATGTGGACCAAGAAAACACCCGTCTTTGGGAACTTGCCGCATGGCTAGAACAAAGCGGTGACGGAGAAAATTTGAGTCGAGAAACCGTGGCAAACAATATCGCAAGATTAGCCTCGGAAAAAAACTCATGGGCTGGGACATCTCTTGCCTGTGATCTAAAAAATCCAGATGACGCGTTAACAAAGGCGAATGCGTTGGAGGTCTATTGGAATAATGGTGTCAGAGATCTTCCCTTTCTCATTGAGTACACAGCCGTACTTGGGATGGCAGGTAGATTCGATAAAATTCCAACAATTGTTTGGCAAAGTAAAAGCGGAGAAAAAACTCCGTGGCAGCTACTCGTGCATCTGGCCCAGGCAAACCTTGGCCTCGGGCGCCCAGAAGACGCTCGGGAGGCACTGGAAACGGCTAGTAAAAATAATGAATTGACCCATGAAGCGAGGTCCATCATTGACGGTCTGATGACCGAAATTGCCTCAGAAAACGAAAACTTAGGAACTTTGCATTAGGGCCATAGATTAAAGCCATAGTTTAATCTTTAAAATTTAAATAGTTTTCTAAAAAAACCGGTTGACTTTTGTGACCAGAATGATAGTTATGGTCATATTAGACGGTGTTATTTCTAATAATTTTATTTATAACGCTTTGGATTTTTATAAAATTTCTAAGGCTTGCCTTGGGGGCGACCATGAAGGCTCTGCTTGTTGATGATGACAGCACACTGCGTCTCATTTTGCGCTCGGTCTTGGAGAAACGTGGATTTGTGGTCCTTGAAGCCGAGGACGGCGTCATGGGTGTTGAGATGGTGGAACGCCACCCCGACATCGGAATCGTTATCCTTGATGTCAACATGCCCCGTATGAATGGTCTGGATGCCCTCTCGCGGATCAAGACCCTAAACCCGTCAATCTTCTGCATTATCGCAACAGCCTACTCCAACATGAATGACGCAATAACTGCGATAAAACATGGTGCTTACGATTATTTGCAAAAACCAGTCGCGCCAGAACGATTATCCAAACTTCTAGATAAAGCGACGACGGCAAATAACATGGTTTTGGAAGCGAGCTTTGCTGCACCGAAACTTGAATTTGATGAAGGCAAAACCATTGTTGGTGGCAGTTCTCAACTCAAGCAAGTATTTGACGTTATCTATAAACTAGCCAAAGTTGACACCTCAGTACTGATCCGCGGCGAAAGCGGAACTGGTAAGGAGTTGGTGGCTAGAGCACTCCACTACAACAGTCACCGTAAGCATGGGCCCTTTGTCGCAATTAACTGCGCCGCCATCCCTGAGTCACTGATAGAAAGTGAATTGTTTGGCCATGAGAAAGGCGCATTCACTGGAGCCGATCGGCGAAAATTAGGAAAATTCGCACAAGCTGACGGCGGCACACTGTTTCTTGATGAAATCGGAGATATTAGTCCAGCGACGCAGGTAAAGCTGCTTCGCGTGCTGCAAGAGCGTTGTTATTCACTGGTTGGTGGTAATCAAGACATAAAAGCCGACGTTAGGATCATCGCGGCTACCCACAAACCCTTAGAACAAATGATCAACGAGAACAAATTCCGCGCAGACCTTTACTACCGATTAAACGTGTTACCGATTCAGCTGCCTCCATTACGTGATCGCAAGGAGGATATTCATGACCTTTGCCAGTATTTGCTAAAGAAATTCAACAAAAGCCACAAAAGACGAGTGACGGGCATCAGTGATGACGCCATGCGGCTTTTGATGCAATACCCTTGGCCAGGAAACATCCGCGAGCTAGAAAACTCGTTGGAACGGGCGTTTATTTTAGAAACAACAGACGTGTTGCAACTTTCATCCTTTGACCTCCAGTCAAGCAACACAACCACGGGAGCCACAACACAAAAGTCACTGCGTGATTCGAAGGCCGATCTCACTCGCAGTGTTCAAGGTGCGGCTTATGCTGATGAGATTGCGGCCGCTCGGATGACAGCTGCAGGTCAGATAGACGCCAAAGCGTCTGGCGTCAAAACTCAGTTCATAAGCGATGACGACGAGCTAAATTTTCCTGCTTTAAAGGATCGATTTGAGCGAGAATTTATAGTGAAAGCACTGACCGCGTATAACGGCCGAATCAATCAAACGGCCGAGGCCACCCAGATGACCAAGGTCACACTCCTTAGAAAGCTTCAAAAATTCGGCATCGACGCTAAAGATTATTTTAAAATTTTATAAAGTCTATAATTTTTATAATCTGTGCCCCTCGTGTTATAATTTATGGGTGAGACCCATATTCTAGCTACGAGGTTAGCTCTCTTATCATGAGTGCGGACAAAACAAGGACAGACGCTTCGTCTAGTCTCAAAACCAAATTAGCCCTCACCAGACTTAGTCGCTGGCACGGACTAAGTGATGACTCTGTTGCATCTGTGCGTGCAGAGCTACTGGCGTCTATTGGCTTGACGCAAAACGACCCTAACAACTTGTCCGCAAATTTGTCTAACGCCACCTCTGCCCCCCTTTCAGAGGACGTCGCAGAAGTGCAGATGCAGGCTCATATTCGACATCTGGTCGGTGCTGGCGCTCCTTGGCATGTGATTTTCTCCGTCCTCTGGACCCATTATCAAAGTGCGCCCACTCTCATCAAAGCCGCGCGCATTCTAGAGACGGCTTTTGTTGAGGCCAGCCCTTCCGAGACGCTCGAAATTTTTGCGAAGTTGATGACGTCAGGTCAAAAAGGCTTTTATTGGTATCTCCACCCGCGACTTCGTGATTTCATCATCGAACACGCGCCCCAGCAATATTTGGATCAACTCTATTGGACAATTGCAAAAGAGCGAGACGACTCCAAGCTTAGCGGCATCGAGATGACCTATATCTTTCTGCGAGTTGCCACAAGCTCTGATAAAACCGCTGCATGGATGTACTTCCGCCGGCATCAAGACCGGATCTTGGGAAGTTTCTCGAGGGCAAGACATTTTGGCATGACACGTGAGCAGCTTGTGTTTCGCGCTGGAGAATTGGCGCTTGGCCTAGGTTACAGCGCAGATGCCAAAGATTTATTTTTGAATTTGCCTGATGGTAGTGATGAGCGGGAAACCGCGTTGCAACTAATTCTAAGGTTTGACAGCGGCACAGTTGATCGCGAAAAAAATAGCTATGTCATCAGAATTGAGTCTGCGCAAACGTGGGAAGAGCGTTTATCGCTGCTTTCAAACTTTTGTGATACGACCCGAAAGCTGGGCGGCAACAAAGACCCCAACCGATCCGCTCTCGATCTCCTTTTAAAGTCACTTCTGAAATGGGTACCAAAAAATCCTGAAGCCTGGCGGGCCGCTGGTGAGTTAATTATTAAAAATCGAGAACTCATCAATCTGTTGCCGAGTTTATTTCAACCGCTTTACGAGCAATCCATCGTTTTCCATGGACCGGATATCGATGGGGCACTATGGAGTGCCGTTCAAGCGATCAAACCCCAATCCAATAAAGAACTCATTCTGCACGCAACCGCGTCCTTGCACAAATATGTCACGAACCCTCGGCTTGGCGAGGACGTATTATGGGCAGCCTTTAATACTTTGAAGTCACTTGAGTCCTCTCAAACCAACCTACCCTGGTCCTGGCGAGACTTGACTAAGGCCGCACGCCAATGGATTAACGACAGCACCATTCTTGCCGAAAGGGACCGTAAGCGGGCAGCAGCCGCCTTGCGGCTGGCGTCTGAAGGGGCATTTGCAAGCAAGGACGCCGTCGAATCCTACCTCTCACTCTGCGTTGGCATACCAGATCAACTCCTGGTTGAAATCGCTAAAAATGCACTCGCATCCCGAAACGCTGGATTTGCTCTGAGTATGCTCACGAGAACCGGACAAAGAAGAGGATTCACCAACCGCCAACTGGCGCAAATGTGGAATCTGGCGGCACAATCTGAAACAGCTGACACCGCCTGGCGGATTGCCACGGTGCTTTCGGCAAGAGAAGACTTGCCAGAATCCATTAAAACCGCGTGGGATATTAGTGGAGAGCATCGCTCTGTCTACCAACCAGTAACTCTTGTCGAACAAGATATTGAAGCAGCGTTGACTGACCTTCCGTCTGTGGCAAAAAAATTAATTTCCGCGCTGTGTAAGTTAGGCGGTAAAATCAACGATCTGACAACTATCAGTGATCCAGGCAGTCACACCACTTCAGCCATGGCCGGCACATCAGCAACTGAGCGAGCGATTATTGAAGCTCTCAAATCATCTTCCGCGCTGGCGCAGTCTCCCAAAAAGATCATCGAACTAATGGGCGTACATATGTTGCCGGATACAGCCGCACCGTTTGCGCAAGCGATCATTACTAGCCCATGGCTCTTCGCGTTTCGCTCTATAGCGGAGCGACTTTCCATCACATCATGGGGCTGGAGTCTCGAGGTTTTGGAACAAAATGCTAGAACAGTTCTACCGTTAATTGGGCGCAACCCTAATGGTAAAATTTCAGCCAAAGTCAGCAAATGGCTTGCCTCCCTGAACTCCGCTGAGAGATCCGCCTGGAACGACCTTATCGTTTGCACCCAAGAGTCTCACCATGAAGAACTGACGGTCGATCTTGTAAAGTTTGTCTGTCGCCTGAGCACAATACTCTACCCAAGCCACATGAATGCCCTCAAAACGATTCAGCAGCTTCGTCCACCTCTTGAAATCATTCGTGATGTCGAATGGTTTGTCGTTAGTGATGCTTTATCTACCGTGCGCAAACGTCATGGGATTGCCGCGCGAGTAGCTGTACCTGAAAATCTTAGAAAAAATCCACTAGCCTAGTTCAGACTAAAAGCTGCCCCGGTACTTGAAGTCTTTGAGAATTCCATGGGCAGCAGCCTTTGATAATAGCTTGGCAGGAAAGTCTAGCGTCCCGCTGGAAGCGATTCCAATAACAGAAGCTGCCAGCATGGATCTGAAAAGAGCTTGATGATCCTCCGAGGTAAAGGGATCAAAACCGAGGGCCGCCTGAGAAAACACACTGGGACCCTGCGCGTCATCGTGAGTGGATTCAGGCACAGACACCTCTAGCATCTCACCTGAGATATATCTCAAAAATCGAGAGCGTCCACGTGCTGAAAAAATTCGTTTATCGGATCCCAAGAGAGCTACGGGGATATCTGATTTTTTCATAGCATCCACAACTTTTTGGTGAACCACCGCCGGATCAAGTAACACAGCGCCCATCACCGGAGCGCCCTCACCAGTGGCCAGGATTGCCGCACTACCACCAAACGAGTGGCCAACAAAAATAATCTTTGACCTGTCCACATTTGTTCCCAACATTTTTGGGAAACCGTGCAACATTGCGGCAAGTTTCTTCAGGCGACTACCATTCTCGAGCCATTGATCACGATTGGGTGATTCCACCGAGACTACGTGAAACCCCCAGCTCGCAAGATGCCGCGCTTGAGCTCTATGCGCACGCTTGTTGGAAAAGTTTCCGTGACTAATGATAATCACTGGCAATTTATCACTGGAACCAGCAAAGAAATGGTCCATCACAAGGCTGTTTTCAAGATCCAAAGTTATTTCCCGGTCAAAGCGAGACAGGACACTGAAGGGTCCAGAAGACTCAAAACGACGCAACTCTGGCTCAATGAGAACAACATTATCAATTATTTTCGACGCCGAAAGAGAACGATCAAATGAGGACTTTGATCCTGCGCAACCAACCAAAATTATCAGTAGGCAAATATTCGCCAGCAGTTTCTTCACCCAATCACTCCAGCCAAAAATTTGCTATAATGATCGGAAATAGCCGTAGAAAATTGATTTTATTCGATAGAAGCATAGGAAGAAAGCTGACCGATGCCACCTCAAGTCGCTAAAATAACCAAATATTTTGCGTCGATTTTGTGCTTTACCATGCTGCCGTCTTGTAAAAGCCTTTACGACTTTAAGGGCTATTTGAAAAGCAATGCCAAGGGCGCCATTTCTGGCAACGAATGGACTTATAGCTACGCATACACGGATCCTGAAGCCGAATTACCGGAAGGCCAGGAGTATATGATTGTCTTGGTATCGGCTAAGCCCAAAAATGCGTGCCCCGATAAATCTGAGCAGATTGGGGATGGACGCGAAGCTATTATTTCAATTGACGGAAAATTGGGAGAGATGAAAATTGCCGCAAGAACCGTTCGACTTGAAACGGAAGATGACATGTTCGAACAAGTTAAACAGCAGCGCAAAGCGAGCGTCGCCTTCTTTGATCCTAGTCAGCCGCAATCTGAGCAGTATAAATTTGCTAGGTCAGGAAAAGTCAAAATAACCAACCTAAATAGCGAGTTCATCGAAGGATCTATCGTTGCCAAAGTCAGTCCCAAGATGTTCATCAATGGAAAATTTAGAGCCAAAGTTTGCAAATACGGCCAACTAAACTAATTGATCGATTTGTTAATCATTTGTGTCTTTTTCGCATTTTTGTCCGGCGTCCTGCCATGGAATATAGTTCCATTCTTCCGTCTTTGGTATCAGCATCATGAAAACCGCGACGACTCCCATGGCTAGAAGCGCCCAGTTCGCCTTGGGGCCGGCAAAGGCATCGATATTAAATAAAAAACCAAACAGACTCGTGCCAAAGATTGTCATCATCATAACGAAAAGTCGGCGCTTGCCATAAACTTTCATTGTCATATATTTTGAATTCGCAGTTTTAGCTGTACTTTGCTTTGACATTCTCTATTCCTCCGCTGAATGCATCAAATTACTTGGCTTTAACATCACCTTTACGCTTGCTGGTAACTGTCTGCTGGCCTCCCGTGCCGCTGGCAAGTATCCAACGAAAATGTGCGGCCGCAATAAATAAACCGGCGAGCAGCACATTTTCAAGAGGGCTCCGATAGCTGCCCCAAATAGCAGGCAATGCTATTAAAAGCAGGCAACCGAAGGCCAAAACCACAACCATGTAGCACAACTTAGTCAGATCATCCCGCAGATCAATTCCCTTCAACTTTATGAAAAGAATAGTTATCCACAGCAGCCAAAGAATTGTGGGGATGAAATCAGAAAATTGCAGACTTTTTAGAGCACTGCTTAAATCGCTAAAAAAAGGCACTAATGCTGTCATGGTTTCACCTTCAGGTTTTATAAATATTCGGTTTATTAATCGGCAACTTAACGGGCAAAACTTGCCCAGTCGGGGCATGTGCGCTAACATGAGAAAACACTAAAAAACATAATTAATTCAGGAATATTGGCATTATGAAGCATCAACTTTCAGTTCTGACAGCTTTAATATTGATAGGACTTGCTCCCACCAACCACCTCAACGCCTCCACTCGTGAACGCTCGAGCGCAAAAAAGAGCAACAAACTGACAAATGAGCCTGCCGGTGTCATCTCGTTTGAAAAACCTGTCGTTGATTTTGGAGCCGTCAAACGCGGTCAAAAGCTAACCGCTGTCTTTCAGTTTAAAAACATTGGTCAAGGTCCACTCACGATTCAGGGAATTCAAGCGGCTTGCGACTGCACTACGCCTGAGACCGTGAAAGGAAAAATTTATGCGCCAGGCGACCGAGGGTCAATCGAAGTCATTTTTGACACAAAAGATTACACTGGCAGAGTTTCAAAGGCGATTACAGTAATCACCAACGAACGTTCCATGCCTGACAGAACACTGACGATTGCGGCAACCGTGAATAGTGAGATTAACGCTACACCACCATTGGCGGATTTTGGCGAGGTCGTTCTGAATCAGTCACCCGAGCAAGTGATCCGGGTCAAAGGCAACACCAAAAATGAGCTTCGAATTGATAAAATCAGGTTCAATCAGGAGCACTTTGAAGTCAACTACCGTAAAGACGGCCAGGATTTTATAATTACCGTTAAACTTAAAGCGAATGCACCCATTGGCTTTCTAAAAGACACCATTTGGGTGAAAAACAACTCCTCCGCTCTACCGGACATGCCGATCCCAGTGCGTGCAACGATTCGCGGTGAGATCGCTCTCACCCCTGCTTATGTTGAGTTTGGCTCAGTTCTCGCTTCGGAAAAGTCACAGAGACAAATTTCCATAACATCAGCATCGGCATTCGACATTACGAATAACCGTATTGAAATGAATGTTAATGGCACAAAAACCAATGTGGGCTCAGACCTCATGAAAATTGAGGTAACAAAAACAACAAAAAACGAAAAAAAGGTTAAGCTCGAGCTTAAAAATCCAGGCAATCAACCTGGTAGCGTTCACGGAAAAATCACCTTGGAAACATCAAACCCCCAGCAAAAAAGCCTTACGTTTGATTTCTACGCGTTTTTCCGCTGATTTACCCGTGAATCAGCTCGCCAAGCAGGGCGACCTTGTTGCCGCCAGTGATGTGGACTGGCAATGTCTTACCGAGTAAATCACCCTTACTATTAACTCGGACAGTACGAAACTCTGGTGTTTTACCCACCCAAATACCTGGTGATTTTTGACTTTCATAAATAAAAAGGACGTCTTTGGTCCTACCAACATCTGCAAGCGCAAGCTCCAGCGAAATCTTATCCTGCAGCGCGTTTAAACGGGCCAAGCGAGTGTCTTTGACATCCTCGGGAATTTGATCCCCGAAACGAGCTGCCGCGGTGCCACGACGCGGAGAATATTTGAAAGCGTAAACGAAACTAAATCGAATCTTCTCGATAAGCCGCATGGTATCTTCAAACTCTTCCTCGGTCTCCCCAGGAAAACCCACAATAATATCAGTGCTAATAGCGATGCCGGGAACTGCTGTCTGGAGCCAATCAATTCGCTCAAGATATTGCTCCACAGTCACTTTTCGTTTCATGCGCTCAAGGGTGCGATTGTTGCCAGCTTGGACTGGCAAATGCATGTAGCGACCAAGTTTTGGCTGGGATGCGAACAAATCAGCAAGGGGACGTGTAAAATCGTGCGGATTTGACGTTGTAAACCTCAGCCGCTCAAGCCCAGCAATCTCACCAATGACCTTGAGAAGGTCAACAAACGGGCCACCATCGGCAGGCACATCTTCGGTTTTAATAAAGTCCAGCCCATAACTATTCACATTCTGTCCAAGAAGCGTAATTTCACGAGCCCCCTGACTCACGAGGTATTGGACTTCTTTGCGAATTTCCTCAATAGGGCGACTGATTTCTCGACCACGCGTAAAGGGAACAACGCAAAAAGTACAAAAGTTATTGCAGCCCTGGATGATATTCACAAATCTCGTAACTTCTTTTTTTCCAGACACAGATGGGATGTTAATACTCTCAGTGTTATTTGGCTGCGCGTGACCTACCTCAGCTGCGTCGCGGTGCCGATCAAATCCCGTCGCCATAGTTTGTGTGCCAAGCCTGGTGGACTCACTTAAGAGATTTGGAAGCTCCTCAATTTTTCCAGGGCCAAGTAAAACATCAATCTGGGGCGCTAGCTCGAGCAACTTTTTGCCATCAGCTTGCGCTACACATCCAGTGACGGCAATTTTTAGGTCAGGATTTTTCTGTTTCAACTCATCTAAAACACCCAAACGCGACAATACTTTGTGACGTGCTTTTTCCCGGATGTGACAAGTGTTAAGCAAAATAAGATCAGCAGCCTCTGGGCCAGACTTGGTCAATTCGTAATTCTGCGCCTCGAGCAAAGCCAACATACGCTCGCTGTCAGCCACGTTCATTTGGCAGCCCCAAGTCTCGATATGAACCTTACGCCTGGTCACACAGTGACTACCGCTTGTGGTTGTTACCTGGCTGTTATCGTTCATCGTCGATTCTTCTTACGAGCGTCTTTTGCTGCTTTACGCAACTTTTTGAGCTTGTCGCGATCAACTTTTCTAGGAGCTGCGGCAGAGCCTCCGCCAAACATGTCACCCATGCCAGGCATACCGGGGAAGCCCGCTGGCATCCCACCAGACATCATGCTTTGAGCCATTTTGCGCATTTGATTCATCTGAGCCAGGCCTCCCATCCCAGGGATTTTTCCCAGCATACCGCCTAAGCCTTTGCCCATCATTCCCATCATTTGCCTCATGGCTTTAAAGCGCTTTAGCAAATCCTGGACATCACTTGCTTTTGTACCACTGCCTTTCGCGATTCGCCTGATCCTGCTGTCATTAAAGACCGCTGGATTCAAACGTTCTTGCTCAGTCATAGAATCAATCATCGATTTGACTTTTACCAGCTCACCATCATCAAGATTGACCTCTTTTGGTATCATTCCCTGCATGGGTAGCTTGGCCATGATATCTTTCAACGAGCCCATTTGTTGGATCATGGACAATTGTTGGTAGAAGTCTTTGAATGAAAATTGGCCACCCAACATTTTCATCATTTCGGCTTCTTTGTCACCGGTATGGACACGGTCAAAGTCTTCCATCAAGCCGACCACATCACCCATTCCAAGAATACGGCTAGCTAGCCCTTCGGGTCGAAATTCTTCCAAACGCCCCAAGTCCTCACCAACGCCCAAGAACTTAAGTGGCTTACCAGTGACTCTCCTGATACTTAGCGCCGCTCCGCCACGGGTATCACCATCGAGCTTAGTCATGATCACGCCGGAAATATCCAAACGATCATTGAACGACTTGGCAGTAGTGACGGCGTCTTGGCCCATCATTGCATCACAAACAAAGAAGATGTTGTCGGGCTTTGTCTTCGCTTTGATTTCATCTAGCTCTTGCATCAAGGCACTATCGATAGCCAAGCGCCCGGCCGTATCCAGGATCACGACATCACAGCCAAGCTCGTAAGCCTTATCAACAGCTCGCTCACAGATCTCCTGGGGCTTCACGCCTGCCAGGTGAAAAACAGGGACCTCCAACTTACCGCCCAAAACTTTCAACTGGTCGACCGCCGCGGGTCGATAGACGTCGGCGCCTACAAGAAGCGGTTTTTTGTTAAATTTTGTCTTTAAATAATTGGCCAATTTGCCAGACGAGGTCGTTTTACCACTACCCTGAAGACCCACCATCATGATCGTCGTTGGCCTGTTGGTCGCAAAGCGTATGGATGAATCGTGCTCACCCATTAGCGCCTCAAGTTCAGACTTACAAATTCGTACGAAATGATCTGACGGCGTGACTCGCATTTTTTGGTCACCAGTACCGGCTTTCAACGATACACTTGTGCCAAGCGCCTCAGCTTTAACCCTTGCGATGAAATCCCTGGCCACGCCATACTCAACGTCAGCTTCGAGCAAGCTCTTTCTGATCGCGCCTATGGCTGCTTCAATATTATCTTCTGACAGCGTCGCTTTGCCGGTAAAGGCTTCACGAGCCGCGCGAAAACCATCACTTAGAATATCCAACATCCTGAAACCCCCTCGATCGGCGACCTTTTTACAGGTCAGGAACTGGCAAAAAATCCAGTAATGTCCGAATGAAAGAGCGTATAATGGCAAACCCCCGCCGCGTCAATACGGAGGGTTTTTCAAAATAAAAAATTTAATATTTTCAGGCACTTACCAAGAGCGGATCGAATGTCTTTTAGTCGAATCCCAATTCAGTTCGCCCGACGTCTTGGGGACGCTATCCTCATCGACCCCCTCAGAATCAAGCGGGTTTTCGGGTAAAAGCTGGACCGTGTAACGGTAGTTACCCTCTGGCAGGCGAAGAAGTTTTGACTGGCCGTTATCTAAAACAAACTCGGTCTCAGAACTTAGCGACTGTAATAAATATTTTGACAACGCCGCGACTTCGGACTCGGCACTATCGCTGCGATCTTCCATGTACCCGCACTCGAGGCTAAACCCTTTGCCTGTCAATTTCATGCCATCAGCAATACGCAGGAGTCCATAGGCCTCGCCAAAAACTGGATGCCAACACATTTCTACAGGCTCAACAGCACTTACTTGCGGCTCTTTACTGATACGGGCAACCTCAAAAAACTTTCGATGTTTGGAGCCTCGTTTACCCCTCAACGTTCTCCTTGGCCTATCCTCGCGATCCGCTCGACCCAGATATCTTTTCGCCTGGTCGACGAGCTTTTGGGATACATGTTCATCCGGTGCAATCACCACACGCAGAGGCTGAC
The DNA here is from genome assembly GCA_044344995.1 of Oligoflexales bacterium. Lineage (GTDB taxonomy): Bacteria > Bdellovibrionota_B > Oligoflexia > Oligoflexales > RGVZ01 > CAMDKS01. The sequence continues at coordinate 21,868 of JBIJBX010000003.1, forward strand.
GCAAAAGTGATTCCTGGGTTTTTGGAATCTCCGCTCCTGGAATCTTGACACTTAAGACACCAACTCTGCTCGTGCCCTCGTAGAGTTCGCGGAGCATGTCTAGCTCTTGAGCGCCTTTGGCTAGTCCATAAAAAGCAGCTTCCCGACGACTCTGGCTTTCACCTGAGCACAGAGCAGACTGCCACCGCCTTGACGTCATGACAATGGGTAGCTCCTCTGGAAGACTAAACTGCAGAACCTTACAAAACTTCAAAAAAGCCTCGTCATTACCAATATTGGTGGCAGCTCTCGCAAGCGTGCTAACCACGCCAGTTCGTCGTGCCAGAATGTAAGGTTGCCGACTCCACTTTCTGATCATGGCGCGTTGAAACTCTTCCGTCTTAACAACAGCAACCTGCGGCATCATCTGATCGAGTTTGCAAGCAATTGCTCGAGGTTCAAATTTGATTTCACGACAATCAGGGGTGAGTTTCCCTAGCGCGATTGACATCGCATCTTGCAGCTCTTTAAGGTGCTTTTCATCGATGGTAATAACTTGAGAATTCTGAGGTCTGGAGACCGAGCAAATTTGATCTTTGATACCCGATGGCAAACTCACTCCCGTGAGCTTGGTTTCAGAGTCCTCAACCAATGCCACCGTCAGTTGGTCACCTTCTTCCTCAAATGCAGCGTCGAAATTCTGTCCCAACACTCTAAAAGTGGCGCCAAATGTAAACTTGCGGTCGATACATGATTTTGCGCTAACTCTTACTGGAGATGAAACGTCTAAAGCCGTAGTTGAGCGAAGCTCAAACCAGCTTTCACGTACTGAATCCGAAATGGAAATTAAAGGAAGACTGCGCTCTCGCGTATTGTCTCGCGCGATGACATTAGCGCCATCGGTAGAAATGTAACTACTACAAGCGGCGAAAGCCGCGGCAAAGATGACACTACAAAGTTTTAAGATGCTATTAAAGCCGTTCAACTTTCTGAACAGCAAACTCAACTCTTTCATGGAGTCCTCCAACTTCTGGATTGCTGGCTTCCACAGTCCAGGCTACAGGTTGCGACATTCGCAAAACGTAGCGAGCGACTTCTACTCCATCAGCATTCTCAGAAATTAGACTCACATCTTTGAGGCTGGTATTGCCTCTCATCAACGAGTTCGCCCAAAGGTAGAGCGAGGGATCTGTAACGAAGTCACGGCTTAGCGCGATTCGGCCGCCATTTTCTGCAGAGGCACTACCAACTAACTGGTCGAGATCCTTTACAGGCGTGAAAGCACCAAAACTAACGCCGTCAATTTCAACAACCATACGTGAAACTCTACCGGAGAAACTCGCTGGTAGACGTTCAGTTGCAGCAATCGGAATTAACACTAGGGCAAGCAGGCACGCGTTAGCGATTCTGACCAAGCGGTTAGCGTTATCGTCTGACTTGAATCTGCGCAAGAGGCGCACGGTAATCCCCTTAAAAAACTTCTGATAGCTGAGCTTTAAATTAATTTTAACATCCAACATCAGAAAACACCAGAGACCATTAGAAAAAACTTGACTTCATTCAGCAAACCCAGATGTCCCGACTCTATCGTCAAATCACTAGGAAAGTTTAGCCACAGCCTCAATTTCGACATTCACATCACGAGGCAAGCGCGCCACTTCCACCGTTGCGCGCGCTGGAAATGGCTGCGGGAAGTAAGTTCCATAGACCTCATTGACCACGCCAAAGTTATTCATGTCTTTCAAAAAAATCGTGGTTTTTACCACGTCACCAAGTCCACCGCCGGCCGCCTCAAGAATGGCTTTCAAATTATCTAGAACCTTTTTGGTTTCATCTGCTACACCGCTTCGAATCAGCTCCCCGGTCGCTGCATCAAGGGGGATTTGTCCCGACACAAAGAGTAAATCTCCTGCTTTTATCGCTTGTGAATAGGGTCCAATGGCTGCAGGCGCATTTTGGGTTTGGATTTTCTGCTTTTTCATTAAGCCGCCTCTCAATACTTGTTAAATTGAGGATGAAATGTGTAGGTTTTTATAGTGTCTTGGGATTAGTTAAAAAACAATAGTTTTCTGCAATGTATTCAACCTTGAATTCTCAACTCTTTATTCTTATAATAATCGTCATTGCGCTATTTTTAAACAGAGCATTCAGCTCACCAAATACCGTCCGAGGCCTAACTGTGTTGCCATATCCTAAGATTGATCCTGTGATTTTTGAGATCGGACCGCTTCAGCTGCGATGGTACAGCCTCATGTACATCATCGGCTTGATGGCCTGTTATTACTTCTTCAAGTTTGCGGCTCGCAAAGGCACTTTGAAGCTTAATGATCAAGAGATCGAAAGCGTCATGCTCTATGGTTTAATCGGTATGATTCTTGGGGCTCGTCTTACTTACGTTTTTGTCTATAACTTTGATCATTATATTCAAAATCCAAGTGAAATTTTGGCCACCTGGAAGGGCGGACTTTCCGCTCACGGTGCAATGATTGGAATTGCGGCAGGAGTTTTTGTTTTCTGTCGGCGATTCAACAAAAGTTTCTTCAACATCACCGACCATATGGTCGCCATCGCCCCAGTGGGACTTGGTTTTGGCAGGATCGGTAATTTTATTAACGGCGAACTTTGGGGTCGCGTCACAGATGCGCCCATTGGCATGATCTTTCCTGACGGTGGCCCATTCCCAAGGCACCCATCCCAACTTTATGAATCATTATTCGAAGGATGGATTTTACTTGCGATTATGATGCTGTTTTACCGAAAACAGCCGCGTACGGGAATACTTTCAGGTTTCTTTCTGATCTTCTACGGAACGTTCAGATTCTTTATTGAGTTCTTTAGAGAGCCTGATTCACAACTGGGCGAAGTCTTAGGTCCGTTTAGTATGGGACAAGTTTTATGCGGACTCATGTGGGCTATCGGCGCCCTGATCATCACGATCACGGCAAATGCGCGAGAGTCTAAGACCGCTTAGGATTTTTTTTCGCGACATTGGTAAATGCTTGCCCCATCGGGCCAAGTCGCGCCAACGCTGAAGCGTAAGCGATGGCCAAAGCATCGCTTGCGTCGAGTGGCAATCGCCCTCGTTCAAAGCCCAAAAGAGCCTGCAACGCTTGGTACACTTGTTCTTTTGATGCTGCGCCATTGCCAGCGATGATTCGCTTAACCTCGGCTGGCGTAATTTCGAGTGTAGGGACTGAGCGCCGAGAAAATGCCGCTATGATCGCGCCCCGTGCCTCACCTAATTTTAGTGCAGTGCCAGCATTGACACCATGGAACGCTTTTTCAATGGCGGCATATTGCGGTGCCATCTCACTAAGCAAATCAAAAATGGCACCGTGAATTTGACCCAATCGAGCGGACATGGATAGCTCGGTGGAAGTTCTGATAACCCCGACATCCAAGACGACCCAGTCTTTTGGCGATACGGGCTTCACCTTGATGGCCCCAATTAGAGCGAATCCGACCACTCGACTGCCCGGGTCAATGCCTAGAATTTTTGGTTTTTCTGTCACCGGAATTTGCCCCAATTTTTGCTGTATTTAGGCTCAATTAGTGTTCACTATTCCTAGCGTTCACGATACAACAATCAAGACGTATCGTCACTCAAAGGAGCCTTTTGATGGGTCATGGAACAAAAATTTTTGGTGAATTCCCCGCCACCAGGATGCGCCGCATCAGAATGAAAAATTTCTCAAGACAACTTTGCAAAGAAACCGTGCTTTCGCCAAGTGACTTAATACTACCTGTGTTTGTGATTGAAGGTAAAAAACGGCAAGAGCCCATAGGGAGCATGCCAGGGATCAGTCGTATCAGCGTTGATCTTCTTACCGGGCTCGCCAAAAAGACGGCGGGTTTAGGCATTTCAGCTATCGCCATTTTCCCAGTGGTTGACGCCAAGCAAAAATCTAATGACGCGAAATCCGCATGGGACCCGCGAGGACTGGTTCCTGCCGCGATCAAAGCGATCAAAGACGCAGCTCCAGATCTAGGTGTCATCACCGACGTGGCACTCGACCCCTACACAACCCACGGGCAAGACGGCCTCATCGACAAAAGTGGCACAGTACTCAACGACGAAACCGTGACCGCGCTTGTTAAACAGGCCCTATGTCACGCCAAAGCAGGAGCTGATGTCGTCGCACCTTCTGATATGATGGATGGAAGAATTGGTCGTATCAGATCAGCACTTGAAGATACTGGACTCACAGACACCATGATCCTTGCCTACAGCGCAAAATTTGCATCGGCGTACTATGGGCCATTTCGCGACGCCGTCGGGTCCAAAAAAGCCCTAGGCAATGCTGACAAACGTACATATCAGATGGATATCGCCAACAGCGATGAAGCCATGCGTGAAATCGCCCTGGATATCGGCGAAGGAGCCGACATGGTGATGGTAAAACCAGGCCTTCCTTACCTCGATATTATCAGACGAGCCCGTGATGAGTTTGATGTGCCGATCTTCGCTTACAATGTGAGCGGAGAATACGCGATGATTAAAGCGGCGTCGGCAAACGGCTGGTTGGACGAACAGGCCGTAGTGCTTGAGTCACTCACATGTCTGAAACGCGCAGGCGCACGCGGCATTTTGACCTACCATGCAATGGATGCCGCTCAATGGCTGAGCTAAACGACACAGTTATCGAGCGGGTATCGCCGAGGTCACTCGTTGATTTTTTGATGGCAACATGTCGAGTGGCCATCGAGTGTGGTTGCTCTTCTAACCGCGTTGAACTTTTGGTTACACGCCTTGGCGAGGCCTGGGGATTTTCGGTCGACGCCGCTGCCCTTCCAACTGCCGTCTTCCTCAGCGTAAGAGGCCGCGGCCAGCAGATAAATGAGCTGGTCCGTCTCAATAAGTGGAGCATTGATCTCAACAAACTGGCATTACTAAACGATCTGGTCGATCAAGTTGAAAAGCGCGAAATGGCCCTTGATGAGGCTGTAGTCAAACTTTCCGCCATCAATAAGCAGCCTCCACCTTACCCATTAATACTCACAATTATGGCCGGCGGTGGATCAAGCCTTGCTCTCGTTGCGGCGTCTGGCGGAAGAAATCAGGAGCTTTTAGCTGCATTCATTCTTGGTACGGTTTGTCAGATTTCATTGGGATTATTCGCGGAAGGTAACCGAAAATATTTGGGAGATTTTTTTACCGCTATGATGGTGGCTGGCTGCGCAGCGGCATTAGCCATCGTCTGGCCAAGTGTTAATATGCCCCGATTGATCATTGGTGGGCTGATCTCGCTGGTCCCTGGTCTTGTTTTTGTAAACGCACTGCACGAAGTCGCGCAGAAGAACCTCGTGAGCGGCGCGGCCAGACTTCTAGAGGCAATTGTAACGGCCATCACTCTAACTTTTGGCGTTGCCGCAGTCTTGGGGTTTGCCCATTACATCCAAAGGTGGCAATAAAATTCCATGCACATCACAGTCACAATTTTTGACATTATCATTGCCGCCATTGGTGGGGCCTGTTTCGGCATTATCTTTCGGATACCGCCCAGATATTTCTTACACGCGACAATCCTGGCAATGATTGCGCGCCTGGGCGCCTCAATCATCGGATCAAGTACACACATCGGATTTGCCACCTTCGTGAGCACATTTGCAGTCGGAGCCGTAAGTCACGTTTTTGCACGAATAACTGGCAAACCCGCCCAAGCTTTTTTAATCCCTGGCGTTATGTTTTTAGTGCCGGGAACCAGCCTTTACAAAGCATTTTCGGGCGCCCTCAGTGCCGACTATCAGTCGGCCATGGCGCTTCTTGTTCAGGCAATTATTGTCACCGCGTCCATTTCATTTGCCCTACTTTTGGCAAACTGGGTTATCCCAAGCAAACGAACGCTTTGAAAATATCGAAGATCTCAGATGTCAAACTTGATGCCTTGAGCAAGTGGCAAACTGGACGAGTAATTGATCGTGTTCGTCTGACGGCGCATGTAAGCCTTCCAAGAGTCAGATCCAGATTCACGACCACCACCCGTTTCTTTCTCGCCGCCAAAGGCTCCGCCAATCTCTGCACCTGATGTACCGATGTTGACGTTCGCGATTCCACAGTCTGATCCCCAAGCAGCTAGAAAAGCCTCGGCTTGGCGCATACTGTCGGTGAAAATCGCCGAGCTTAGACCCTGCTTCACATTATTTTGGATTTCAATGGCCTGCTCCACAGAGCCTTCATACTTCATCAGATAGAGAATCGGAGCAAAGGTCTCTTCCTGGACCACCGCCATGGCATTAGTTGCTTCAACAATTGCTGGTCTGACGTAACAACCGGATTCAAAACCGTCGAGAGTCTCGCCTCCGAAAATGACCTTCCCACCCTGTTGCTTGGCAGCTGTGAGGGCATTTTGCATCATTTTTACTGCATCTTTATCAATAAGAGGACCCACATGATTCTTCTCATCCAAGGGCGAGCCGATACGAAGGCCTGCGAAAGCCTTCAGTAGCATCTCTTTGACTTTGTCATACATTGATGCGTGGACAATAAGTCGCCGAGTCGTCGTACAGCGTTGACCACAGGTTCCTACTGCACCAAAAACAATACCGGGAGCAGCTAGTTGCAGATTGGCATTTTCTGTCAAAATTATAGCGTTATTGCCGCCCAACTCCAGGAGCGAGCGACCGAGTCTTTTGCCAACGACCTCAGCCACACGCTTACCCATGCGGCATGATCCTGTGGCCGACACGAGCGGCACGCGGTCGTCTGCGAGCATCGGCTCACCAACTTCAGCCACATCTCCACAGATCATTGTGAGCGTTCCTTCTGGAACTTTATTCTCGGCCAAAACGTCCCTGATAATATTGAAACAAGCGACCGCCGAGAGTGGTGTTTTTTCGCTAGGCTTCCAAATAGAAACATCGCCACAAACCATGGCAATGAAACTATTCCATGACCACACGGCTACAGGAAAGTTGAACGCTGAGATAATCCCAACCACTCCGAGGGGATGCCACTGCTCATACATACGGTGGGAGGCCCTCTCAGAGTGCATGGTCAGACCGTAAAGCTGCCTTGACAATCCAACGGCGAAGTCGGCGATATCAATCATTTCCTGAACTTCACCCAGACCCTCTTGTAGGGACTTGCCCATTTCATAACTCACGAGCATACCAAGTGGTTCTTTGAATTCTCTGAGCTTATTGCCGATCTGACGCACAATTTCGCCACGCTTAGGCGCAGGCACCTGGCGCCACTCCACAAAAGCCTGCTGGGACAGCTTTACCAGTGCATCGTAGTCGGACTTTGATGCTTTATAAATTTTTCCAATCAGTTTCCCATCTACAGGACTGAAACTTTCAAAGCTCCCATGTTTTCTGGAGCCAAGGCTACGCGTTCCGGTGTGTACGCTGTCCAAGTCACCGCGTATGCCCAATTTGTTCAGGAAGTCGATCGATGTGGTCATGTGGATTCCTCCCAGGGTGTTTCCTCTGCGTACTTTTAAGGCCCCAAAGTCTACCCTTAAATTCCCTTCAATTTCTACAAACTTCCCGATACTATTTGAACCTTGAAGCTACTTTTTTGATCGCTTCTGGCGTGGTTTTAATAATTGTCAAAGGAATTTAATATTATGTCTGCTGCTCCCTTAATCGCCAGGCGCTACCTCATATCCACCGGAGCAAGCCGCTATCTTTCTTGGATGACCGTCCTTTCAATTGTCGGCATCGGCATTGGTATTGCAGCGATGATTGTAGTTTTATCCGTCATCAACGGCTTTGAGAGTCAATTGAGAGATCGTTTTTTGGCGGCCAACGCCCATATTTTGGCCTTCCAAGTTCCCATGGGCATTTCAGATCCCGATGAATGGTCGAAGCGAATCAAACAAGATTTTGGCCGCGATCTGCGCGGAGTCAGTCCGTTTGTGCACTCGGAAACCATGGCCACAAAAGACGGGCTCATGCACAACATCCTTGTGCGCGGCATTCATCCCGCATTTCGCAAAGAGGCACAAGATCTGACGCCGTACGTCAGACCACCAACAGCTTTGGATGAACTAAGTCGATCATTTGATCAAGGAGCGTCTTACCAAGGGATAAAACCCATAATCGTTGGAGTTGGGCTCTTATCGATTTTACAATCTAAAGTTGGCGATACCATCAACTTGATCGCGCCAGAGTCAGCGTCGGTTGGCGAGGTGCGCGAATTTAAAGTCGTCGGGGTTTATGACTCGGGCCTCAAGCACTACGACAATCGCATCGGCGTCATGGCGCTGAACGATGCACAAGCCTTCTTCAAAATGAATAATCGCGTTCACGGTCTTGAAATTGGTTTGAAGTCACCAAAGGACTCCACGCGCATCGCAGAAAAAATGACCTTCAAATACAATCTAACCATTAAAGAATGGCAGTCGTTCAACCAAGAGCTCTTTGACAGTATGCAGATGGAACGAGCTGTCATAGCTTTAATTGTTGCACTCGTTGGTTTTGTGGCCGGGTTTAATATTCTTACGACGTTGTTCATAACCGTAACTCAAAAACAACGATCCATATCTGTCCTTAAAGCTTTGGGCGCATCCAACGTCGAAATATTAAAAATCTTCCTTTTTCAGGGGTTTTTGTTTGGAACCGTTGGCGCTCTTCTGGGCGTCGTACTGGCATTCATCATCAGCAAGATTTTGGAAACGTTTGAAATTATCAATCTACCGGACCTTTATCTGTTGGCTCGGCTACCAGTGACCTACGACTGGACCGTTTATGCGAGCATGGCACTTGCAGGTTGCCTCATTTGCCTGCTTGCCGGACTTTACCCAGCTTGGGTTGGAAGCCGCGTCAATATCGTCGAGGGTTTTCGGGGTCAGCAACTTTAAGACACTCGTAAGATCCTGAAATTAATATTTAAATCTTTATTCAAACTATGCTAGTCTGGGGAACGCAAGCCATTTTAGTAGACCTCATCTTGTTTTTGATTTTGGAGACTGATTCACCGTGGCCAAATACAAAAAAAAGAAAACCCCCACCGCTGAATCCAAAGTCAGCGCCAAGACTGCACCTACGACTAAGTCCATCGGCACCAATTCGCAGGTGTCAACGCCATCAGCAACAGATACGAAAAAGCTAAAGCGCGTAGCCTCAGGTACATTAAAGCTTCAGTTTGCCGGAGAACTGATTCTGGTAAAGAACGCGCAAAAATCGCTTGGTGGCTTGTTCAAACGATATGCTGCTTTGTTTGAAACTCTGGCTAATCTTCCGAAAGAGGAAAGAGGACTTGCCTACAAGATTTTCACAGGGCTCATGTTAACAAGTCACGCAAAAAAAACAACTTCGGCTGAAACGCGTCGCAAACTTTTTGAACTTAAGAACCAACTTTTTTTGACGATTGCCAACGACCGAGCCTTGCGCAGGAGGTTGGAATTTAAATATTTGGTTAGTAAAAATTTTCGCGTGGTTAAATATTGCGAAAGCTGCCAAAAAACTAATGCTGAGCAATCACTAGAACGACACAAATGGAAGTACTGCAAACAATGCGATGTGGATCATAATTTCTACAACCTACTATCGATGGAAACACGCTTTCCTCAAGGGTTTGCACGTATGTTCATTTCAAACGATCAAATCGTAAAACTTGAGTACTTCAAGTTGC
>JBIJBX010000304.1:0-2700 GCA_044344995.1 Oligoflexales bacterium
GATCACTCGGGTATTTGAAGACAATGATGTCGCCGCGTTTAGGGGTGCCCCAATTAAGGAGCGCGATGTCGGTGAAGGGGATTTTAAAACCATAGGCTAGTTTCCAGGCCAGGAGGCGATCTCCCACCTTAATCGTAGGCTCCATTGACGAGGTCGGGACATAATAAGGGGAAGCCACGCTCCAGCGGATAGCGAAGACAAGAATGACTAAAAGTCCAAGACTTCGCAAATTCTCAAAGCTAAAAGTACCCGGTTCCTCCCGTTCAGGTTTTGGTGTTTGGGTATCGGGAGTTTGACTGATGTTACTCATAGCTCTGTAGGTCCTCACGCATAGCGCAGCTTGAAGTCTGAGAGTATCTCAAAAAAGCCTAAATTATCCAATCTTGTTTTAAAGTTGCCCAGTGCGTTCCCTGGCTTTTTAGGATGCAGCCTAAAAATTTTCACGGATTGTTCCGATAGACTCTCTGTTAAGCAAGGGGGGCTGTGTTTGATTAAAAAATACTCACTTTTTTACTTGCCATTAGTCGGTGTTATTTTGGGCACACTGCTACTGCCCACAAGGACCTATGCCTACACGGCCAATCAGGCTTCATTTGAATTTTTAGCGACTGGTGCTTACCGCGTGAACTTGTATTACACGGTCCCGTCACTACGTGAATTCCGTGAAGCGTCCATTGAATTTGGTGAAAGGAAGCAAGCTGAGAAGTTTTACTTTGATGTAATTCGAGGAGCTGACTTTTACGTCAACGCACAAGGTGACGTCGAATTTAATAATGGTCAGCTCACTCCGAATCCCTGGTGAGCCCACGGGCCACGCTCAAGGCCTCGTCACTTATAATCGCTCCGACCCTTGATATGACATCGCTGGCCAACACTGCTGCAACGTGCCCACACACTGGAATCGGCTTTCCCCGGAGAAATCCGTGCAAAAATCCTGCCGCAAACATGTCGCCTGCCGCCGTTGTATCGACGACTTTGGTTTTGACAGGTGCAATTCGAAATTCTTCGGAACCCTTTGCAACCAGTGCGCCTTCAGAACCAAGCTTTATGACGGCAATCGAACCGGTGGCAGCGATTCTCCTTGCGGTTTCTTCAGGTGAAGTGTTGAAAAGTAAACGAGCTTCCTCTTTGTTCGCGAAAACAATGTCGGCCTCTGATTGAATCAAATCAATGAAGTCACTTCTGTTCCTGTCGACAACAAATGGGTCAGCCAAGTCGAAAGAAATAATCGTGTTGTTTTCGTGGGCCGTTTTAATGGAGCTTGTTAGTGCAGACTTTTGATCTGAAGTGTCCCACTGATAGCCACAGAAATGAAAAACATGGGATTGGGCTATTTCATCATGTGGAATGTGCGTTGGGTTGTATAGGCGACTGGCTCCAAGGTTGGTGTTCATGGTCCGTTCACCGTCAGGAGTGATCAAAATCAAGCAAGTTCCCGTGCTCTCGTTGGAATGGCCTCCCAAGTAGGACTTTATCCCAAGATTTTTCATTCGTTCTCGAATGTGACGACCAAATTCATCGTCGTTCACCATGCCTGCAAACACCGTTTTATGACCGAGTCTAGCTAGTGTCCTTATGGCATTCATGGCGCTGCCGCCAAGCTCGGTAACCCGAGGCTTGTCTTTGAAATGATGCAGCACTTTTAGCTGACGTTCACTATCAACGAGGTGCATGACGCCCTTGGTCAATCCGAGTGATCGCAAGTCCTCATCTGAAATTTCAATCAACACATCCATCAGTGCATTGCAGACGCTTGTGATGTCATAGGATTTCATTGAAGTTACTCCCCGTTTAATACTACTTCAGAAGCCGCAGATTACCGTGCCGCCACGTATTTGTCACGACCTTCTGACTTAGGGTGTTGCAGCGGCATTATTCAGCAATTATGGCGCTTATGAAGGCAGGGTAATCACTGGAATTAAATTGCTATCTTCACGGTTTTAACGTCTGAAACGGCAATGCTTTCAAGCTCCGTCGCAAGACGGATGGTTAGGCCCGTGGCAAGGCCCTTTTGTTTGAATCGTTCCATTGACTCATGCAAGGCAAGGAGCTCAGCTTGGATATCAAGATCATTCATGGCGGGATGGTATTGGGATAAAATGAGACACTTTGTCTTACTTGCTAGCGCAATGGTTAGTGCTTCGGAAAAACCAATCCGATTTTCATCCTTCACGAGGGGGTCTGGATGGCAGGTCGCCGCACAGATGAGGGTTTCACACCCTTCAAGGAAAGTGGTGACTTCCGCGATGGTGGTGTCATTTTTCTCGCATAGTAGCACAACGCCAATATCGGCTCCATTATCGTGCTTTAATCGCCAAATGGTTGATCCTTCATTGGTTAGAGCATTTGGTGAAACTTTAGCGTCTATCTTCCAATGCCCAATATTTACAGCAGAAGTCACCTGTAGAATCTCTTTCTTGGCTGCAAGGCTGTGAAAGCCATTGAACGGGCTGAAAATATTTGAGGTCACATCGTTAAGCCCAGTTAGGGCAACATTCGCGGAATTGCCGGTTAATATTTTGATGTGACTGCCGCGTTCATGGATGGGAGAGAAGGAGGGTAAACCGAGCGTTGAGTCCCAAAGAAAGTCTGAAAGCAAAATGGTGATTTCGGCAGGGGTTTGACTAACTTTTAGCTCAGCAAGTAATTTATCTCCAGCTGTGGCAAGACCATAGCCTGCGTTTATAAATAGTAGGGAGT
>JBIJBX010000305.1:0-2670 GCA_044344995.1 Oligoflexales bacterium
AGTGGCCTTGATTTGAGTGCTGATGTATTCGACGGGATGACGTTGCCATCAAAAGCAGAACCCCTTGAGACGTTTTTGGGCGTGGTCAATGGTCTACCGGCGGTCAAAGCTCTCGAGGCCCAAACTGATGCTAGTGACGCCCAGATTACGGCTGTTCGTGCCCAACGAATTCCAGATCTTGATTTGACGGCTAATTATTATCTTAAAAGAGACGAGCGACTAAAAGACGTCAAATGGGACGTTGGCCTACAAATGAGTTGGCCCATTTACGATGGAGGTCTCATCTCAGGGCGCGTACGTGAGGCCGCGGCCCAAAAAAGTTTATACACGGAGCAGCTTAGTCAAAAAAAACGTCTGACTGAAATGAAGATCAGACAGTACCACCAAATGTTTGAGGCGAGTCTTCGCACGCTCCCCATCTTTGAGCGTGCGGTTACCATGGCGCAAAAAAATCACGATGCCATCGCCAAGGATTACCGTTTGGGCCTCGCTACGGTGCTTGATCTTATCCAGTCTTCTAACTCGCTCGCTGAGGCCAAAAGAGTATTGAATCGTCAGACTATAAATGCCAAATCACAATTTGTTGCCCTCAAGCTGGCAGCAGGGCAGGGGCTATGATTTTATCTGAAGTCTCTATTAGGAAGCCGGTCTTTGCATGGATGCTCATGCTTGGGCTCATGCTCTTTGGTTACCTGAACTTTCGGCAAATGGGTGTTAGCCAGCTGCCTGACGTGGATTTTCCGAATGTTAGTATTTCGGTGACCCTGAGCGGTGCGGCGCCTGAAGTGATTGAAATGTCCATTATTGAGCCCATTGAAAGTGGGCTGACGGCTGTATCAGGTATCAAGGAAATTTCGTCCTCGGCATCCCCTGGGCGCGCCAGTGTGAACGTGGAATTTGATATCGACAAAAATATCGACGTAGCTGTCCAGGAAATCCAGGCTAAACTTGGCCAGATTCAACGCCAACTTCCAAAAGATGCCGACGCGCCGATTGTCAGTAAATCAAACCCAGAAGATCAACCCATCTTGTGGGCCGCAGTCTACTCAGACCGGATGACCAGGCCTGAGCTCATGCGCTACGTGCGTGATCAGATCAGAGATACGTTCCAGACGCTGCCAGGCGTGGCGGATGTGTTTCTCGGTGGTTATGTGGATCCAGTTTTGCGCGTAGATGTGTCGACCGCCAAGCTTAACACTTATGACCTTTCTGTCATGGATGTCATCAACACCATCCAAAGTGAGCATGTAGAGCTTCCATCCGGTCGTCTCGAGCAAACGGATAAGGAAATCAACCTAAGAACCTTGGGTGAAGCACCCACAGTTGAAGATTTTGCCAATATTCCTATTTCAAGGCGCGGCGGAACCATCAACTATGCCCCCATTCCTCTGAAAAATGTCGCCACGATTACTGATGGTCTTGATGATGCTCGTCGTATTAGTCGCGTGCTGGGACGCCAAGCGGTAGGACTTGGAGTTAAAAAGCAGCGTGGGGTCAACGCGGTTGAAGTGGCAAAGGATGTTAAGGCTAAAATTGCGGAAATCAAAAAAAATCTTCCCGAAGGAATGGATATCTCCGTCAACTTTGACTCCACAAAGTTCATTGAAGAATCCATCGATGAACTTAACTTCACGATCATTCTTTCCGCACTTTTGACCGCCGTGGTGTGTTGGATGTTCTTGGGTTCTTTCTCGGCGACTATTAACGTGATTTTGGCGATTCCCACGTCCGTGCTTGGAAGTTTCATTGTTTTGAAGTGGCTTGATTTCACCCTCAACACCTTCACCTTGCTTGGCCTGTCTCTTGCTATTGGTATTGTGGTAGATGACGCCATCATGGTCTTGGAAAATATCGTTCGACACAATGAAATGGGCAAGAAGCGCAAACGCGCGGCCCTTGACGGTGCGGTTGAGATCTTCTTTGCTGCCCTTGCTGCGACGGCAGCGATCATTGCGATTTTCTTACCGGTAGCCTTCATGAAAGGTCTGATTGGTCGATACTTCTACCAATTCGGCGTCACCATATCGGTGGCCGTAGCAATTTCCCTTATTGAGGCGATTACGCTCACGCCCATGCGTTGTTCTAAGTTCTTATCGACCGGTGAACGAACTACGTGGTTTGGAAGAACCGTAGAGGGTGCGTTTAGGGCGTGTGAACACGGCTACAAGGCCATCATTCCTTATCTCTTAAGGCACCGCTGGGTCGTGATCATAGGGTCTATTGCCTTGTTTGCATCAAGTCTTTTTATCGTCAAGTATTTGAGAAAAGAGTTTGTTCCGTCCCAGGATCAGGGTTCTCTCATGGTCCGTGTTAAAGGCCCAGAAGGCTCATCCCTGAATTACACCGATACACGAATGAAGCAAATGGAAGATATCATCGGTAAGCAGCCGGAGGTTGTTCGCTATTTCTCGGCCGTCGGAGGCTTCAGCGGTGATGTGAGTGGGGGTATGATCTTTGTGACGCTTCATGATGTGAAAAATCGCGGCCTGCGCGAAGGCAAGAAAAAAGCTCTAACTCAAAGTGAGTTTTCTGAGGTTCTTCGTGACCAGTTGAAGGAAGTCAAAGGCATCAGAGCGTTTGTGACTGAGTCCATGGGTGGACCAATTGGTGGCGGCGGAGGTGGTCGGCCTATTGATCTTTCCATTCGAGGAGCTGACTGGAAGACTTTGA
>JBIJBX010000079.1:0-9766 GCA_044344995.1 Oligoflexales bacterium
CTTCTAAAAAATTTCAAAACACCCAGGGGGCATCTCTCTGGGTGTTTTTTTTTGAGCTCTATCTGCCGCGAGGCTTTGATTTTTCTCTTACGCACTGCCCCGCTCAAGTGCCCCCACTTGACAACCCACCCCCTGGATCTGATATTGGGAGCGCTGCAATCGAATGGACCCTGTGAAGTGGGAGGAAGTCATTCATGCCAATCTATGAATATCGCTGCGAAGCCTGTGATGCTGCCGTTGAGGTCATGCAAAAGTCCACTGACCCAGCACCGGCTGCCTGCGAAGCTTGCGGCAAGGGACCGATGGCGAAACAACTTAGTCTTTCTGCCTTTGCACTCAAGGGCACCGGCTGGTATGTGACTGACTTTAAGGGCGGAAGTCCAAATAAATCAGCAGGTTCGCCGACTAAGACCGACGCCCCAGCGAAGTCGGGCGATACGCCTTAAGGCTTAATTTTATAAGATTTTTTTATTATTTTATAATATTGAACCTTAAATTATTGACTTAAATTTTAAAAAAATATAAACATCCCGTGAATTTTTTAAGGGATTTTATATAAATGGATTCTGCCAGAAAACATCCATCATTGCGGCTAGCAAGCTTATGGCTCCTGTCCTTGGGCTTGTTTGGGATTTCCGCCTGCGGTGATGTTCAAACCTGGTTTAATCGAGACAAAAAGCCCGAAGCTTCGGCACCCGAAGTCATGACAGGCCGGGAAATGCCAGAAGATCCTGCCTATGCGGCAAGCTTGGTGAACTATGACTACCTAACTCGTAGCGTGAATATGAAACCGTGGCTCGATCAGGGCTTTCACGGTAGCAATCAAACCATTGCCATTCTCGATAATGGCTTTGCCGGCCTTGAGTCATCTCGTGGCAAAAATCTTCCACCAAATCTAACTGTAGCTCAGGGTCCAATCGCCAATGCCGCGGAAACCCTTCACGGCACGAAGCTCGCTGAAGTGATTTTTGCTCTGACCTCGGGCTCACCCGATTGGCATCTGCGAAGCCTACATCCAAGACTTAAGCTTTATAATGCCAATGGCTTTACAAATTTCTCGGCCGCTGTCGACCAAGCGATTCAAGACCGCGTCAATATCATCGTTTACTCGCAAGTTTGGGAGTTTGGCGGCAACTTCGACGGGCGCGGATTTATCAATGCGGCAGTCAACAAAGCCACGTCCGCGGGTATCGTCTGGATTAACGCGGCGGGAAATTATGCGGAAAGCTCGTGGCAAGGCCCACTCGCAGCAAATGTCGACTCGACGGCACGCCTTCCTTTTGAAGGAAAGTTTGTACGCCTGGTCGTTGATGAGCCGGAGACGAACGTAAAAGTAACTTTATCTTGGAATGATTTTTCTGATTCAAAAGAATGGCGAACAAGTCGCGACCTCGATTTGATTTTACTGGATGGTCAGGGTCGCGAATTAGCCGCGGGTCGAAAAATTCAAGACGGCTTTGATCATGGACGAGATCCAAACTATAGCGCTCACGCGCGCGAATCACTGGAAACCACCTTGCCGTCGGGCGTTTACCTGCTGCGCGTTGACATGAGAAGCAGAAACTTCGACCAAAACTCTCGCATCAGGCTAGCAGCCAATGGCAAAGGAGTCTCATTTATCGATCAAGCAATCGATGCGTCCGTGATGATCCCAGCGGATAATCCGAGTGTTTTGACAGTCGGAGCCAGCGACGATCCTTCGAGCTCTTATGGTAGAACCAACGGTGGATTTACAAAACCGGAAGTCCTCGCGCCGTCTATTTTGGAATTTGAAAGTGGCATTTCATTTCAAGGTAGCAGCTCGGCAGCAGCAGTGGCCGCCGCGGCGATCGCCCTTTACCGCGAGGCTTGTGGCCCACTTTCGCGCGATCAAATCGTCTTTGCCATTAATAATGCGCGTATTTCGCAGCGCTCAGCCAAGGGTATGGGACTTTGGTTACCAGCACCAGGCTCGTGTTGGTAGACATCAAAGCTGAAAACTTTTAAAAACTTAATGAGCAAGTCCGTAACGACTTTTCACATCCTGTAACACGGCTTGATCAATGCTTTGCGTCGACAACCAATTTTGCGCAGTTTGCCGAACCCCTTCATGCCGATCAAACGTCGCTGCAATCATATAGACATCTCGAATGTTAGATGCCTCACGCGATACAACCTTAAGGGCTTGGTCACGACCAGACGCGTCCAAATGCTTGAGAGCTGCTCTAGCCACATAAAAACAACCAACGCTGCAGGCAGATTTCTCAAATCGCTTAAAAAACCTTGCCCGTAGCTCGCTATGAGCGTCACCCAGAGCCTCGCGAACATCATTATCCGTCACCTCGTCACCCATATCGGCTAACGCGATGAGAGCACGCATGCGGATCCAAAATTTCTTGGATTCTAAGGCCTGGCGTAACATCTCCTCACTGCCGGGCGCATTAATGGCCGCCAGGTCCAAAACCGTCTTGTAGCGTTGGTAGTTGAACTCATGGGCCAGCCCTGCTTTGAATGTAGCTTCTTGATCGGCACTTAGACTGGTCCCACGCTTGGGTAACTCACCACCCAATTCATTCTTTACATGACTCCAAACGTTATCTTCCCCAGTCGGGACCGCTTGGCTCGCAGGCGGCTGAACCACATCGACATTTGAAGTTACTGGCTTTTGCACCTGTTCAACAACCTTTGACGATGGGTCTGCCCCAGCATCAGCTGTAAGGCTCTCGTCATCTTGAAAACCCAAAATATTTACGATCTCTAATGGATTGGCTAAGACGCCTAAAAGATCACCCGTCGTGTACCAAGCCGCAGCCACCAACATAAACATCACAACGACAACCGCAGCTAACACCTGCATGACTGGCGAAGCCTTCTGCTGCTTCACCATTTTCACATCCTGGGTGAACACGTTTTGAAAGCCAATAGTCGGTACATTTTGACTGGTATCACCAAAAGAAGACCCGGCGCTCGAAGAATTGAAACCCGAACTTCCCAATGCAAGAGGAGGTACAGCGCTACCAGCGGCGACGTTTGGCGATTGCTGCCCACTACCTAAGTCAAAAGCCGCGCCGCCAGCCTGGCCACTCGGAGAAGCGACACGAAACTGTGGGTCAGGCGAAGCAAGTCCAAGGTCTAGAACCTGGGTTCTCTCATCCTTGTTTTGTTCCATAGCTACCTCCCATGAAACCAATCTTGGGCACACCTAGCTGGAATGCCTAGGGTTTCAGCTTAATTTTCGGACAACCTAAAACCTTCTTTAGGGAAATGTTTCCCCACGGCGACGGACCCACCCTAACCCCCTGAAGGCTCAAGGCTAAATTTTTCAAATAACTCGAAAATTTCTCTTGAAAGTCAAAGGCCTAGCAGCTAAAACTCTGGTCCTCGATTTTTTTTGGAAGGTATTTGGGTGTCTGTGTTCCGACCTCGAGAACACCCTCCCCTAAGGCACTACCCGTAATCTCGAGATTGGATTCGCTTAAGTAAACAAATGGACTACTGAAGGGGTAGCTCGCATGTCAAAAAAACTAGACCTCTATCGCAACATCGGAATCTCCGCACACATTGACTCAGGTAAGACAACGCTTTCTGAGCGTATTCTTTTTTACTGCGGTCGAATCCACAAAATCGAAGAAGTTCGCGGTGGTGGCGATGGCGCGACCATGGACCACATGGAGCTTGAAAAAGAGCGCGGCATTACGATTACATCCGCAGCCACAACCGTCGCGTGGAAAGACATTACGGTCAACCTTATCGACACCCCGGGTCACGTTGACTTCACCGTTGAAGTAGAGCGCTCATTGCGCGTTCTTGACGGAGCCGTCATGGTTCTTTGCGGTGTTTCCGGCGTTCAGTCACAGTCCATCACTGTTGACCGTCAAATGAAACGCTACAACGTCCCTTGCGTTGCATTCATCAACAAACTTGACCGCCAAGGCGCAGATCCTTACCGCGTAACTGGTGCATTGCGGGAAAAACTTGGCCACAATGCCGTCATGATTCAAATTCCTATCGGCGCTGAGGCTGACCTAAACGGTGTCATCGACCTCGTCAAAATGAAAGCCTACTACTTTGACGGAGCCAAAGGCGAAAATGTTCGTGAAGAAGCGATCCCAGCTGATTATAAGTCGAAGGCAGAAGAATACCGAAACGCCATGCTCGACGCCGTCAGCATGTTCAGCGACGACATGATGAATTTGATGCTGGAAGAAAAACCAGTTCCGATCGATCTCCTTCAACAAACGATCCGCAAGGCCTGTATCGCAAGAGAATTGACACCTGTATTCTGTGGCTCCGCTTACAAGAATAAAGGCGTTCAACTTCTACTTGATGGCGTTCGCGCGTATCTTCCTAGCCCACTTGACCGCAAGTATTTCGGCTATGACAACGAGAAAAAAGAAAAAGTCGAAGTGTACTCTGATCCATCCAAGCCACTGGTTGCGATGGCGTTTAAAATTGTTGACGAGACCTTCGGTCAGCTAACCTACACCAGGATCTATCAGGGCACTTTGAAAAAAGGCGACACCTGCTTCAATCCGCGTATGGGCAAGTCTCAACGTATTGGCCGTATCGTTCGTCTTCACTCCAACGCAAAAGAAGAAATTGCTGAGGCTTCCGCTGGTGACATTATCGCCATGGTCGGTGTGGACTGCGCCTCCGGTGACTCCTACTGCGACGAGAACATCAATATCTCCATGGAGTCTATTTACGTTCCTGAGCCAGTTATCGAGCTAGCTCTCAAACCAGCAAAACAAGACGATTTGGTCAAAATTTCGAAAGCCCTAAACCGCTTCATGAAAGAAGACCCGACATTCCGCGTCCGCGTCGATGAAGAGTCCAATGAGACAATCATCAAAGGCATGGGCGAGCTTCACCTTGAGATCTACGTCGAAAGGATCAAGCGCGAGTACAAAGCGGAAGTTATCGTTGGACAACCAAAAGTAAACTACCGCGAAGCACCGGGCAAAGCCTCCACGTTTGACTATAAGCACAAAAAACAAACTGGTGGTTCTGGTCAGTATGCTCACGTTGTGGGAACCCTCACACCACTGCCTGAAGACAGTGAAGTGACATTTATTTTCAACAACAAGACCGTCGGTGGGTCCGTACCAAAAGAGTTTATTCCAGGCGTTGAAAAAGGCCTGAAAGAAGCCATCGACAAGGGTCCATTGGCTGGCTGTCAGGTAATTGGTTGTCAGATTGATCTTGTGGACGGTGGATTCCACCCCGTTGACTCCTCAGAGATGGCTTTCAAAATCGCCGCACGCGCAGCGTTCAAAGAAGCTTTCTTGGCGTCCAAGCCAGTATTGCTTGAGCCGATCATGCGCGTTGAAGTTGAAACACCGGTTGAATTCCAAGGACCGGTTCAAGGTGACCTTTCCAGTCGCCGTGGTCTTCTACTTGGTTCAGACATGCGTGACGACTACGCGGTTATCATCGCTGAAGTTCCGCTGTCTGAAATGTTTGGTTACTCGACTGACGTCCGCTCCAAAACCCAGGGCAAAGCTGGATTTTCCATGGAGTTTGCAAGGTACAAGCCTGTTCCAACCAACATTCAAGAGCAAGTCTCAGCGAAGTTTAGGGAAGAGCAAGCCAAAGGTAACAAAGAGTAAGTCAGAAACCAAAAGCCACCCTTCGGGGTGGCTTTTTTCATGCCCAGATGACGCAACTTAAAGCTTTTGGGGCTTCACCCAAACGGATAAACTAGTGCATAATAGATGCATCAAAATCAATTCTTAATGGCAAAGCAGGGAGTGCTCCATGGGAAGACTATCGATGTTGGCCATAGTTGCTGGTTTGTCTACGGTCGCGTTTGCGGCTTGTAAGCTGCGAGACGGTTCCTCTGCAGAAAAGAAGGCACAATCAGATCCTAATTCGGTCATCTCCCAGGAGATGGACTCCAGCATAGATCTTTCAAAAACACCCATATTCGTTCGATGTTCCGCGCCAAAAGACACCTCAACTAAAGTGGACCTTTCAATTCAGCATAGCCAACAAACAGGTGCGGCCCAGTTAACCTACCGAATCAGCAGTGCTTCCGAAATCAGTCAAAGGGGTCGCTGGGATAACCATGATGAAGCTACCCCCTACCAATACATCTATAGTTTTGGCGATCTTCGTTTTATCCTGACGAACGAACAGATCTTTGCTGGTTCTTTCCCAGCCACCTTGGTTGGCAGTGACGCCTCTGGAAAGTACCAGGAACATACCCTTGCCTGTAGCAAGGCGTAGGACAAATTTCATGCTCTAAAAGATCTAACTATCACCGCTTGGGTGGTCGTTTAAATGTCTGTAAAATTTCTGCGCAGTCTTCGGGACGATTTAAAACATCTTCCTCTTTTGCACCGCAAATCTGCAATTCATCGCCGGTAACCTGCATTCGAGGAGAGACTTTAAACGGCGAGAAACAGGTCTTATCTGCCGGCAGATCACGCTCTTCTCCAATCTTCCAGTCTGAGATTCCACAACTTCCGATGTACCGCTCGGCACGATTTAGTGACTTAAACCAATCACCACCGACAATCTTGCCTGAGGCCTTATAAAATTTCATATCGATTGGAATCGTGCCGGATACATCCACTTCAGGAAGCGCGTAAGCTCCCGACTCTGTCTTGCTCGATACTAAGACTCCGGTGCAGTCTTTTGACTTAAAGTATTCGAGCGTATGGAAGACCTCAGTCCTGTTAAAGCGTAAGGACTCCCGTTTGGAATAAACCTGTCCACTCACCCGACCAAACCACTGCTCTCCATCTTTAACCATGTCAAGAACTACCGATGGGCCGATCTGCGCTCCGGCGCAAACAATCTTTACGTCAGGTTGTTTGAAGGTGATATCGTAGCGACATACTTTTTGGTCGTCGGCGGTAAAATCTTTACTACTCACGAAAAAAGAACTCAGCAAGGTTTTGCCGTCTCGAGTAAACCCACAACCCTTCGGCAGAGAAATCACCCCACCTTCAGGATCACCTTCGGTCTTGATTTCAGCCATTGTGGCGCTAATTAGATGCACGTCGGCTGCTTCTTTCTGAACCAAATCCTGTAATTTAGCAAAGTTAAAAGAAGTATTGTTTATAATCAATTGTACCGGGTCACCAATAAAACCCTTTGGCAAGAAAATGTGATCTTTCGCAAAGGTGACCTCCAAACTCGCGCAATCGGGACCTGGGACGCCAGTTCCAGGATCATAGAGCCCAAGACTGCTGGATGTTTTAGTTCCAAAAAATCCATCAGGAATTTTCACCGTGTTGGGATCCGGAAATTCTTTGGCCATCTCACATTGCCCCCAAACACCGATCAGTGGGCTACCCACTTCAGCGATCAGTGCGGGAGGTTGTGCGGCTGGTTTTTCAATTTTTTCTCTAACTTTTGTTTGGGCCACACCAACTTGAAACAACCCAAAGTTTGTTGTCTGAAAGGTCACTTTATCTCTCGCCACGGTGATCTGCTCACGCGGGATCACGCCTTCACTATATGAAGTTGTGCCGTTTTCAACTTTGATGGAGCGAAACATAACAACGAGATTTTCTTCACCAGCAGCGTCATTGAGAGAGAGGGCTGTCACGGCAGAGAAAGGAATTGCCAGGGTGAAAGGGTTGGTTGCCTGTACGTTTTGACTTGGGATGAAACTGACACTCGGTCCACTGGCGGAGATTGTGTTATCGGTGAGGCCGATCTGCTGGGAAAAGCTTGAGGACGCCAGTGACTCCCCTTCACCAACTACAACTGAAACAGGAATTGAAAGGCTTCCAGGGGGAATGGCTACTGCCGCTCCCGCGATACTCCCTGAGTTCAGCTGGAGCACTTGAGTCTGCGAGCTGTTTGGATCAAAGTTAGCCGATACGTTTCCGGCTGCATCGACTTCAGAAGTTAAAGAAGCGATGGCGGATGTCTTATCTGCAGTCGTCTGCTTCATGAAAGAATCTTGGCAGCCAATTAAAGAAAAAATTGCCAAGAGGACAACTAAAACCATAATCCCAAATAAATCGCCTCCAACCTTTGGTCGAACCGCAGAGATTGCGCCATGCTGTTTGGAAAATCGGTTCATGCCAACTGGTCCCCTGGTATGCTTAGCCTCAAAAAATCTCCTGATTATGGGGTTCGGCCAGCCTTCGAGTGACTTGAGGGTCAAATTAGACATCTAATAAATTCAGCACCTTACAGGTTTAGAATAAACACATGTAAGACGTTAAAATGATGGGATTTTTATAGAATTTTAAAGCATTTTATTTAATATTTTATTTGGATGTGATACTTTTCCCCACCATAGGTGGAAGCCTGCCCGCAAGGGGCCACCTCTCCAAATGCTTGGATTTTTCGGGAATGGAGACTTTGAGATGAATTTTATGAAGATTATTTCTTGCGCCTTAGTGGCCACGGCAACCATCGCAGCCTGCGATCCCCATGTGGACACAGGACGAAACTCCGACCCAGGAGCCTGGCCCACTGGACCCACAGGTCAGGATCAGAACACGGAGACTAGTGGCATGCGCGCCACCTGTTTCCTTTCAGGGCCAGAAAACTTTCCTGACGAAATAAAAACGTTGTGTGACAGCGAGTTGCGAGCCACAGAAGAATTTTCTTCATTGGTACCGATCCTCTGTGATTCCGGGCATCTCTTAAATGCACTCGATAAGCCTCAGTGTGGCTGGGATGGACAAACCTCAGCATCAAAATTGAGATTTATTCATCGTTATTTCACCCAAAAAGATAAAACAAAAGATTATGAGGACGTTACGTCATCTATCATCCATACGCCTGTCGCCATGTTGACCTACACGGGAATGGTGCGCATGGCATTTGAAAATTTTGATGAGTTTTTACGTCGTGGTTACCAATGGGCGTCGGGCACTCGCGAAAATCGCAAGCTATCTGGTACTAACTGGGAAGATGGCGTCAGCTACAGATTTAGAGCCGACAAAGATGTTTATGAAGTCGGCTATGAAGGAAGAATTCGCTACCATCAATTGACGCCCACACTCGGCATACATCTAAATCGGGCCGTTGGCGACTTTGAACGCATTAAAAAATTTGCCCAGATCGTTCTATATAGCCAATTACCAGACAACACTACTTTGACGATCCGACTTGAACATCGGCAAATCTCAAGCAGTGGTCTTTTTGACCTTGCGAAGAAAAGTGCCTTGGAGCTTGATTATGAGGCCATGGAGAAAGGTTATGCCAATGCAACCAAAAAATAATTGGAGCATGAAACAAAAAAGTAGCCTACTTGTTAGCTTGGTGAGTCTAACAACTGCGTCAGCAGTTTTGCTGAACGCCTGTGGTCTTGATGAAAAACCCCACTATCCCGACAAGCGGTTTGGACAGGGCCCAATCGATCCGAATACAGATGGAACTGGTAGCGAGGACGTGAGCTCAGAGCCTTCCAATCAGACCCTTCTTCATCAGGATTTCTCGGGATACTTTGACCTCACCTCGGTTCGCACCATCTATTATGGTGAAGACCCAAATAACGGACATGTGAGTCAAGACAATGGCGTAATTGATAACGCCATCGGCACGGCTCTAAGTTTTATTATCCCTGGGGACGCAAAAGAAAAACTTGAGATGCTAGTGCAGCAGCAATCTAAAGAGATTAAAGCCGTCACTCAGACTGTTCAAACCGACGGTGGAGACGCACTTTCTAAGTTCAAGGGTGAAGACCCCCAAAGTGGCTCACAGTTGCTTGAATGGGTCGTAGGATCCGGACAAAGCAGCTCTGGGACTCAGTGCCCAAAAACTTTCGTTTGTATTAAACGCATGGTCTGGAAACCCACAACTGGCAAGCCATTAA
>JBIJBX010000080.1:0-9619 GCA_044344995.1 Oligoflexales bacterium
GCGCCAGCGACTCGCGGTGGGTTCCATGAGTCAATCAAACCTTGAAACGATCAACTGCGGACTTATTTCGGTCATTGGAAGTGGCTTTTGGCAGAGTCCGGAGACGCTCGATACGGTGCGAAACATTACTCCCGACGCATTATTTTTTGATGTTAAAAATTCTTGCCTGACGCTGGCAGTCAGTCCCGAAAAAGTTGAGCGAGTGGTGAAGTCACTTCACAACTCGCTAATCTCTTGATCATTAACCTTCTGGCTTTTTATTCAAGATTCATCAAGAATCCGACGCCAATGGTCGTTGCAGATCTTCCTGCCAAAATCGCTGGAGCAAATCCAGCTTCGACTTGAACCGCGTCAAACTTGTAACCCGCGGCGATTAGTCCTCGTCCGTGCACACCGATGCCGGAATTGACCTCGTAACCCCAATCGGCTGATTTAGCTGCGCTCGCACTCCCATTTATGCTTGCCATCATATAGGCAAGGCCCAGACCCGCTTCGGTTCTCAAGACAAAATTGTCGCGTGAAAATAAGTTATAGGACAGGCCTGCGGTTGCTGCGAGTGCATTAGCTTTAAACTCTCCCACTTCGCTCTCGCCAAAAACAACCCTTGAGGTTCCACTGATCGTATAGATGCTTGCGCGAGCAAATCCATCAACTTGGCCTAAGAACCGGCTTCGTATGGCCTGTCCGCTGATTTCGTAGCCGGCTGAATCGGCGCCTACTCCAAAAGTTGTAAGACCAACGGAAGAGCCAATTAATAAATTTGCTGGACGGCGATACGTTTTATATCTTTGCATTACTGGCGAGCTCCCATCCAACATGGCGTAGGAGTCGGCTTGCGTATCAACCTGACCCATGACTTGTTGAAGTTGAACCGAGCGTTTTGATCCATTCATTTTCGTGACTTTTCCAGTCGCAATAAGTTCGCCTCGATCAGTGAAAAAGCCAAGCTCATCACCTGAGACGATGCTTTTGTCGTTGACGACACAGACGTCATTGCGAGGGCTGCAATTAAATCCTCTTGCGAAGGCTGCGCTAGGCGCTAGGGACAGAATGCAGGCATATTGAAGCATTTTTTTTGTACGAGTGTTCATAGGGCATTCTCCTTACGCCCCTTTACCAGCAAAGGACATGCCAAAAGAAAGGTTTATAAGTTCCTGTAATTTTTGCATGTTTTTTGGGCCAAGGTGTCAAAATTTTTGACATTGTCCAGTTTTATTCCCAGCTGGGAAAGCCGCTCCCAGACGCTAGGCCCACCATTGAGGTTTCCAGCTGTTCCATGAAAGCTCGGGAGTTGCCATTCCAGAAAAGCTTGTCACCAATGAGTACGTCACAAAAAAATGGAACCAACAAGGCCTCGCCTTTTGGCAGAGACTTTCCAAGTCCATGCAGGAAGACGGGATAAACCGGAATCGTGGGATATTTCTCGGCGACGTAGGCAACCCCTGATTTAAATTTGGCCATTTTTTCTGGTTCGCCGCGACTGCCTTCTGGGAATAGGATGAGAATCTCGCCTCGATCCAGTGCTTCAAAAACGCCTCTTAGGCGCTCGTCCAATGAGGCTCCACCAGCAGTACGATTTAGCGGGATGATACCCATGATCTCCCTTGAGAACCATGCCAGCAGCTTATTCTTGAGAAAATAATCAGCTGCCGCCACGGGTCGAAGTTTTCGAAGCATAGTTAGTGGTAATAGGGTCATCAGTACGACCGTATCAAGATGGCTATTGTGATTGGCGACAATAATCGCTGGCCCGTCTTGGGGTAGCTCTTTCTGTCTACGGACGTTCAATCCGATTACAACCAGAATAATTGGTCTAACAATTAAGGCGAAAAAAATAAGTTGAATAAGTCGATTCATCAAGTCATTCCGGGACTAATATTTCAGGTAATAGATGTAGTGAAAGAACAATGGAACAGTAAAATAAAGGCTATCGATTCGGTCCAAGATACCGCCGTGACCCGGCAGTAGTTGTCCGCTGTCCTTCAGTCCGACGTCCCGCTTTAAAGCTGAAATAGTTACATCGCCGATAAAACCAAACAGCCCAATAATCAATCCTGCCACCGCGGAGTAAAAGTTATTAAGAGGCGTCAGATAAGGCCCGAGGAAATAGGCTATCACAACCGTTGTGGTCACGCCGCCAATCAAGCCTTGATAGGTTTTGTTAGGACTTACGGTGGGCACAACTTTGTGTTTTCCAAAGAGCTTGCCCCAGAAGTATTGGGCTACGTCGTTAAATTGAGAAAGGAATGTTACACACAGAACAAGACCCACTCCGCCACCATTGGGATTACCACTTTGGGGAAGCACTAGTAGGTATGCCAGATGGCTCACACAAAAAACTGTAGTCATTAGGCCCCAGTGCAGCGTGCCTATGGCTTGAAGATAACCCTTCGTTTCGCCGATAAGGATGACTCGCATAGGTATAAACAAGAACATATAAACCGGGATGAATATGATAAACAAACCATACCAAGCCGTGGCTACCCAGTAATACTGCAAGACAATACTGGCGTAGGCCCAAAAAATAACACGACGATCCGCACGCCGCGTAGGAATCATTGACAGATATTCCTTGAGAGCTAAAAAGCTTACAAAAGCGAAAAAAGCAACCGCATAATTCGTTGGTAGCATCATAGCAGCAGTGAAAATCCCAACGAGAATCCACCAGGTTTTTACCCGCAGAACAAGTTCTTCAAATTTTCCAGGCCCTTTAATTTTTAGTAAATACGTTGTGACGATTGTGGCAATAATGAGGAGCGCCACGATTCCGCCCAATACATTTTGAACGTGAGGATGAAAATTACTCATGATCGTTCTATCCTATAATTTAGAGGCCAGAGTTTAGGCCTATGGTATCATGAAACTTCATTCCTAACGAGGGTGAACATGATTCTATATTTTGTCATAAAGTCGCGCCTATCATGAAAGATCAATCTCCCAAAACCTCGCCTCTATTTTCGGTTGAAAGATACCGGAATGAGATCGCGCAAAGGCGAGTCGCCACATGGCACGAAGCTGAGGCTCAGTGGCACCAAATTCCTGTAGCTCTCTCCCCAACAGTTATTGACAAGAATACTTGGGATCAATTGTATCGCGATGCCATGCTGATTGTGGGCTGTTTTCCCAAAGCCATGGCATGGCTTCAGATGATGTCCGATAAGGATGACGTTGTTGGGAAATTTTTCGACCATATGCTAGTTGGGCTCGCTGATTGTGAGATTAAACTCGCCAAAAAAAATCCCAATTCCTATTGGGGGCATGCATCCATCCGATTGGATCTGTTCTGGCATTATGGTGAACTGCGAATTATTGAGGCCAATTGTACAATTCCTGCGATGCAAGCCTATAGCGACAATGTACTGGAGTCTTGGGTGTTGGCTGGAGGGAGAACCGACTATCGGCCACAAAATGTTGAGCAGCTCATTGCGAGCCTTTTGAGTCTCTATCGCACCAATGGCGGTCTGACAGCTCGACCGCGGATTGCAATTCTCCATCGACAAGGCGATAGCCAACTTGGCGAATTGCAATGGCTAGCCCAATGTTGGACGGGGATGGGATTCGAGTCGATCCTAGTCACGCCAGAAAAAATTGAGCGTCGGGGGGATCTCTGGCTCGCTGAGGGAATCCCTTGTGAAATTGTCTATCGACATATATTTGCCTCTCGTATCAAAAACGAGCAAATTTTGGCGGCACTGGATCGGTCGTTTGAAACCCATATTTACAATCCCGTCAGCGCACACTATGAGTCAAAGGCGTTCTTCGCACTGTTAAGTCACATTGCGGCAGATGAACAACTGTGCACACAAGTAGGGGTTGCGAAGGAGGAAGCACTGGCCATTGAGCGCCGCCTGCCGTGGTGCCGTGTTATCGGGCCGTCATTCGCAGGAGTTTCCCTTGAAAACGTCGAGCGCCGTCTAGACGGACTAGTCATTAAACGAAGTGTGGGCTACGGTGGGCACTCAGTACTTCTCGGGGAAAGCTGGTTTTCGCAGGAAGCTCAAACTAAATTGCGCGCACTAACTGGCATGAGTACTGACGTCGACGTAAAAAGTTTCCTCAAATGGTTGGAAAAAGATGACTCTTTGTGGGTTGCGCAAGAACGCATGTCAGGGCTGCAACGCGAGACCAAAATCCTAACCAAAAACGGCATCGAAGAATGGAAGGCTTGGTTCGATGCATCCATATTTATAAATTCAAACGGTAGCGCCATCTGTCATGGTGGCGTTAGCCGTGTCGCCAAGAGTCCAATCGTGAATCTCGGAACTGGCGGCGGTTTGGCGCCACTCGTAATCGCGCCCTAGAAGTTCATATCAAAAGTTACTTCGCCGCTTACGCCAACTTGATAGCTACTGGCGCGTCTTTCAAAGAAGTTTGTCAGTTCTTGGACGTCCTGTAAGTCCATGAACGGGAAAGGATTAGCGCTGTGGAATAACGGTTCCATGCCCAAGGCTAAGAGACGCTGATCTGCGATGAACTCGAGGTATTGTCTCATGAGTTTTGGGGTCATTCCGGGGACGTCGTGGCCCAAAACGTCTTCCGCGAATTGAGTTTCGCAATCAACGGCCTCAGTGATCATCGTTTTGATTTTTGCAACCAACGATTCATCGAAAAGTCCTGGCTCTTGCGCGCGAATCTCTTTGATGACTTCAAAAGCAAAAGCCATGTGACCACTCTCATCACGGAACACCCAATTCGTACCGGCTGCAAGTCCGTGCAATAAGCCCCGATTTCGCAGGTAATAAACGTACGCGAACGCCGCAAAGAAAAATAGTCCTTCAATACATGTCGCAAAACAGATGAGATTCAGCAAAAAATCTTGTCGATCAGAACGGTTACGCAGCTCGTCCATATCCTTGATGGAATCGATCCATCGTTGACAGAAGGTTGCTTTGGCGCGAATTGACGGAATGTTCTCGATGGCTGAAAAGGCCTTCGCTCGTTCCTCAAGATTCGGCACATAGGTGTCAAGGAGCGTCAGGTAAAATTGTACATGAAGAGCTTCTTCATACAACTGACGGGACAAATACATCCGAGCTTCCGGCGCGTTGATATGTTTGTAGAGATTAAGGACCAAATTATTGGCAACGATGGAATCTCCTGTGGCAAAAAAAGCTACAAGCCGATTTATCAAATGCCTTTCGCCGGCATTCATTTTTTGCGCCAAATCTGTGATGTCAGTGGAGAAGTCCACCTCGTCGACGGTCCACGTGTTCTTAATGGCGTTCCGGTACATCTCATAAAACGCGGGATAACGCATGGGACGGAGGGTTAGATTGAATCCGGGATTAAGTAAACTCGTAGCACTTGGGGTCAAAGTCATTGGCAGGCCTCACATGATTCTGGATTTTCCAACGAGCAAGCCAGGGCCTGCTCAGCGGTAATTGACGGTTTCGCAGCACTCGTTGGCAGGTCAGCGCTCACTTTTGCGATGCGAGTCGCTGGGCGCGATCTAAGGTAGTAAGTCGTTTTAAGCCCCTTTTTCCAAGCGTGCATATACATGGATGAAAGTAATCCAATGTTAGGATTCTCAACGAAAAGATTTAAGGATTGGCTTTGATCGATAAATGCTCCCCGGTCCGCGGCCATATCGAGGAGACTTCGCATGGGTAACTCCCAAGCGGTGCGGTAGACTGCTCTGATGTTTCCAGGAATTTCTGAGATTTGTTGGATGGACCCTTCATTCTGTTTAATTTTCTGCCTAATCTCGTTGGTCCAAAGTCCAAGTCGCTTGAGGTCTGCTACGAGATAGCGGTTCACTTGTAGGAATTCGCCCGACAGGGTCTCGCGTTTGAAGAGGTTGCTGACTTGCGGCTCGATGCACTCATAGCTTCCTACGATTGACCCGATGGTTGCGGTTGGAGCGATTGCGATGAGCAAACTATTTCTGACCCCGACCGCTTTGATTTTTTCCCGAAGGGCGTCCCAGCGTGCAAGATTGCTGGTAGAAGGTTGAACTCCCCACAGGTCGAATTGCAGTTGTCCATTGGCTAAGCGTGTTTCTGAAAAGTTAGGATGGGCTCCATGTTGCGCGGCGATGTCAACGCTGGCGCTGAGGGCAGACAGATAAATTTCTTCCATGACAAGTCGATTAAAGTTTCGAGCGTCGTCTGAGTCATAAGCCCAGCCTTTCAAGAAAAATACATCTTGAAGTCCCATGATCCCTAGTCCGACGGGACGCCACTTTAAATTCGAAAATTTAGCTGAATCAATCGGATAGAAATTCAGGTCGATGACTCGGTCGAGATGGCGAACGGCGTATTTAACGTTTCGGCGCAGCAGGTCCCAATCAAAGCTTTGGTCTGCCTTTAGATAGGACGGTAGGTTAATAGAACCGAGGTTGCAGACCGCGGTTTCACCATCATTTGTAACTTCAAGGATTTCCGTACAAAGATTTGATAAGTGAACTGTTTTGCCTGGCATGGCAGTTTGATTGCATTTTTTGTTGCTAGCGTCTTTAAATGTAATCCAACCATTGCCTGTTTGCGCAAGGGTTTTCATCATTCTTGCGTAAAGATCTCTGGCTTTCACTTGCCGGGCATATTTTCCCGCGGCCTCGAGCTCTTCGTATCGACGGTCAAAGGCATCGCCAAACAAATCAACGAGCTCTGGAGCTACGGCTGGATCAAACAAGCTCCACATTTGATCATTTTGGACTCTTTGCATAAATAGATCGGGAATCCAATTGGCGATATTCAGATTGTGTGCGCGGCGGGCGTCGTCCCCCGTATTGTCCCGCAACTCGAGAAATTCTTCGATGTCCGCGTGCCAAGTTTCCAAATAAACGCAACAAGCACCCTTGCGCTTGCCCCCTTGGTTGACTGCATTGACGCTGGAATCCAGCGTCTTTAGCCAAGGAATTACACCATTGCTGAAACCGTTAGTACCGCGAATGAGTGAGCCACGACTTCTCACCCGGCTATAAGACAGCCCGATCCCACCAGAGAATTTGCTCAACATGGCAGCGTCTTTGTATTTATCGTAAATGGAAATCAAATTATCTTGCGGTGACTCCAAAAGAAAACATGATGAAAGCTGTTCGTTTTTCGTTCCAGCGTTAAATAGGGTGGGTGAGCTTGACATGAACTCAAAGCTTGAATACATGCCGTAAAGTTCAATGGCCTCGGCGATTGTCTCAGACAGGGCGCAAGCGACACGCATAAAAAAGAACTGCGGAGTTTCAAGGACATCTCGGCTTTTTGGATCTTTCAATAAGTAGCGATCGTATATGGTTCGAATGCCGAAATATTCAAAACGGTCATCCTGTTGATTGTTGACAGCCGCGTTTAAAACATTGCTGTGAGACGTGACGAAGGCATGCAATCGCTGGTTGATCAACCCATGACGAACTCCGCGGTCAATGCTGTCTTTGAAGCATTCGATTCCCTGGTCCTGAACCTCTGCATAGATCAGCTGGGCCAGCTTGGAAGCTGCGCGCTTGCTAAAGTTGGGATCTTCGAAAATTCTGCCGGCGTCGTTATTGATGTCGATCAGCATCTGTTCGCGCTGACGTTTTTTTTCCACGCTAGTAAGATGTAACGCAGGCTGCTGATCCAAGTGATTTGGCCCTGTCTGATTGTGATTTGCTGCGTGTTCTGTATTAATTCCCAAATTTTGCATAAAAACTCCCATACCCCTGATGATGGTCAGAGATTAAACACTTGCTGATTTTCGCCGAAAAAATTAACCGACGAGATGCTTCTTTGCTCTGCTTAGAACTGTAAGCGACATAGTGTCCGCATGTCAACACGATACACCATAGGTAGTGTTGTGGATTTGGGCAGCGCGACCTGAATACCGCGAATCCCTTGGCATTGCGGTATTGGAAAAAAAACTGTCCACAGGTTGTCCCAGGACCCTGTGTACGGCGCAAACCGTCTTAAGTTGCAAGCTGGCCACACATAAAATGCGCTGTTTCACACCTGATACCATGGTCCGACAGTCCCCAAAGCCCCTGCTGCGCATGGACGAAACACTTGAGAAATGTTAGCATTTTAGCTCTCGATAACGTGGTCTTGCGATATTTTTCGAACGAGGAGATTGTGCGATGGGACAGAGCCAATTACCGGTAGAAGTCATGAATCAATTGGGGCTGGATGCAATGGCTTATCACCTCACGGAGCAGCGTCTTTTAGATAAGCGGACTATCTTCGTCAGCGAAGGCATCAATGCCGCGGTGGCCAAGCGTGTGATCAATCAATTGCTGGCTATGGAATACGAGAAGCCCAACACGCCAATCAATCTTTACCTCAACAGCCCAGGCGGAGAGGTCAACAGTGGTTTTGCCATTTACGACACGATTCGCTTTTTGAGTTCGGACGTCAGAATCATCAATACAGGTCTTTGTGCATCCATTGCCACCATCATAAATATCGCGGCCAAAAAGCAACATCGCTTCTCGATGCCAAACTGTAAGTTTCTGATCCATCAACCGCTGATACCGGGACAGATCTATGGGCAGGCATCTGACATTGAGATTCATGCTCGCGAGATCCTTAAAACGCGCCAAAAAATCAATGAGTTATTGTCGAAAGAGTGTGGACAACCATTGGCTAAAGTAGAGAAAGACACCACGCGTGATTACTGGATGAATGCCGGCGAGGCGCTCGAGTATGGGCTTGTGACAAAAATCATAGAAAACATTACAGACGTGCGGTAAGTTCACCGCGATTCACCCTGCGAAGATGGTGGAATTGGTAGACACGCTGGTCTCAGAAGCCAGTGCTGAGAGGCTTGGGGGTTCAAGTCCCCCTCTTCGCACCACGAAGTGAACAGTGCAAACATTAATTTCCAGCAAAATCTCAGTCAATGAGCGCGTCCTCCAGGGCTTGCGTCATTGGCGTGTTCTTATTTATGTGGCCCATTGCGCGGCAATTCTTCTCGGCGTGGTCACTGCGATTCTCGGGGTGATCATTGGCCCCGCTGTTCAAGCGTTGATTCGACCAGACCAAGAAATCCTGCAATTTAGGGACTTGATTGGTCCTGTTTGGTCTAGTTGGTTGTCGTATATCTTCAATGCTGATGGCATCAGCGCATTGGAGCTGTACTGGTTTCTTCCAATTTTTCTGGCTTTGATCGCGACGGTCAAAGCTTTGTTGACAATTTTTCAATGGTACACGTGGGAGTGGCTCGGTGAACAGCTTGCATATGGCTGGCGTCAGAAAATGGTTGAATCATTTGTTAAGTTGAAGCCATCGCGTCGAGAATATGAAGATATCATTACGGCAGAGCGTGAATTGGGTGGTTTGATGACTCAAGATATCCGCACTTGCCGTGATTACGTTGTGCACTTTTTTGGTGGATTACCACGCGAAGGCATGCAGGCTTTGTTTATGGCGATCTCGGTGGCAACGCTTAGCCCCAAGTTATTTTTTGTTTTTGCGCTTTGTCTTGCACCCATTGTTGCCTTTCTTGGACGTCTTGGAAAAAAAATTCGAAAGCGTGCTAATCGTGCCTTGGAAGATAATTCGGTTTTGGGTGAGTGGATTCAGCAGCGCCTATTAGGCATTGAGACGATCAAGCAGTATGGCACAGAGAGTTTTGAGATTGGATCCATGCGGATCGCCAGCGCAACGCTCTACGATGGATTTCTGCGCGCGACACGGCTTAAATCCCGTACCGG
>JBIJBX010000004.1:0-30098 GCA_044344995.1 Oligoflexales bacterium
TCACTTTCTTTAGTGTTGTTATTGGTGAGCTTGTTCCGAAGTCTTTGGCGCTCCGCAACCCGATCAAGATTGCCTTGGTAGGCAGTCGCTGGATTGCACTGGCAGATCGCTGGTTGTCTCCAATCGTGCATATACTGGAAGCATCAACTAAATTTATTCTTATGATGTTTTTTCGCTCGCAAGGTGACCAATCGAACCAAGTGGAATCTGATACGATTGACCTGCATGCTCTGACGCCGCAGCACCAGAAATATATCATGAATTTATTTCAAATTGAGCAGAGGCGTATAAAGGAGATCATGATTCCCTGGGGGCAGGTAAACACTGTAAACTCAGCTGATCAATATGAAGAGATCAATCGGGTTATTCTCAACTCTGGCCACACAAGACTTCCAGTTACCGAGAACGGGATGGTTATAGGCATTTTGCATGCAAAGGAGTTCACCGCATTTAAAGAAGCGGGTAACGCCGATTGGAAAACAATTGTTCGGCCCGCCGTCACCATTGCCTTGACTGATTCAGCCCTAAAGGTCATGCGTCAACTACAGGAAAAACGGCATCACATGGCAATTGTCAGCGACCACATGGCGCCACCTCTTGGGATTGTCACGCTTGAGGACATTCTCGAAGAGATTGTGGGGGACATTTACGATGAAGATGATGATGGCCGCATTCGCAATGCCATCATGGCAAAGTCGCGTGCCAAGTCCCTCTGATTCTTAGACTAATTTGTACGAGACACTAGATTTCCACGGAGCTCTTGGCTTTTATTTACGTTATCAGTTAACCCAAATACTCGAACCAAATAGCGTGGACTTCGATATTTAAAAACGATCCCCCAATATCCATCACCATCAGTTAGTGTGGAGTATTTTACACCCCCATTTTCAACGGTGACGCCCATGGGAGCGGTTGGTTTACTGTTGAGGCGGCCGGCAACCGTCGCATGGGTTTGGTAAACATCTACAAATTCAACGATTGGCTTAGGAATTTCGGCTAGCGCGACAGCAGATTGGGTTATTATAAATGCTGCGACAAAATTTTTTTTCATTTCCCTCTGCCTGTGCCCATTGCCAAAAATATTTTGGCATTATTTTCAGAGTTTTAATTATTGAACCATGTTTCGAATGATTCCCAGGCTTTGCCGACCTTCTGTGCCTGGCGATCCTTTTTTCCCTGGCCACGCACCTTCGCAATGGCAGGCAACAATCCAAAGTTTGCATTCATCGGAGCGTAATCGCCAAGCGGGCCAACTGTGATGTAGTTGACCAGAGCGCCGAGCATGGAATCGGCGGGTGGATTTGAGTGCTGCGTACCAGTCAACTTGGCAAATCCATTGCGGCCTGCGATTAAGCCTATGGCAGCCGATTCTGTGTAACCTTCCACGCCTGTAATCTGTCCAGCCAGGAAAACTCTCGGGTTTGATTTAAAAGAAAGATCAGAGTTCAAAGCGTCTGGGCTTTTAATGTAGGTATTTCTGTGAACGGAGCCAAACCTTAAAAACTCGACCGTCTCAAGTCCCGGAATCATTTTGAAGACGCGAGCTTGTTCCGGCCACTTCATCTTGGTTTGAAATCCAACCATGGAAAACATGGTGGCATCCACGTTTTCTTTCCGTAGTTGAATGTTGGCGTAAGGCCAGCGACCTGTCCTTGGGTCAGTCAGTCCCACGGGCTTCATGGGACCAAAACGCAACGTGTCGCGACCTCTTTCCACCATCACTTCAATGGGGAGGCAGCTTTCAAAATATTTCACCTCTTCAAAATCATGCAGAGGCATTTTTTCAGCCGTCGTTACAGCATCGATGAAGTCGTTATATTCTTTCTCATTCATGGGAAGGTTCAGGTAGTCGCCACCGTCTTCACCTTTTTGCCAGCGATCGGCAAAAAAAGCAGACTCCATATTAATGGATTCGGCATCAAGTACCGGTGCTATGGCATCGTAAAAATGTAAACGCTCGGCCCCACCAGCAAGTGCTTTAACTTCAGCAGCCAGAGCGTCGGAAGTTAATGGCCCTGTGGCGATGATCCAAATTTCATTTTTTGACTGTAGTTCCTCAGCCGAGGGAATGGAGGTCACCTCATTGTGGACGCGTTCAACTTTGGTAGTTTTAAGCAGGGCGTCACCGATTGCCGCGGAAAAGCGCTCCCGGTCTACCGCCAATGCTTGGCCAGCGGGGACCTTTGCCTTATAGCCAGATCCAATGATTAAACTATCAAGGGCTAGCATTTCTTTTTTTAGCTGGCCAGGGGCAGAGTCCTCGGCCATGGACTTCAGACTATTACTGCAAACCAGTTCGGCGAGGTTGCCAGTCTGATGTGCTGGGGTCATTTTGATTGGACGCATTTCATGCAGGCAAACTTCGACCCCTCGCCGTGCAAGTTGCCATGCAGCTTCACAGCCAGCTAATCCGCCACCTATTACATGTGCTTTCATCAGGAGTTAATCCTCCAATGTATTGCGTCTGGCGGTCGGGATTACCACACTAAAAATTTCCTTTCAAAAGAAACCGTCCGTTGCTAGGCTTCCTTGCATGAATAACTCTTCTGAAATGACAAGTGGTTTAAGCACGTTCTCCCACAGGCGAGCCCAGGATTTGATTGAAGAGGGCCTTAAGGCTGCAAGCGAGGGACTCTTTGATCAAGCCACCAAAAGATTTAAGGATAGCCTGAGGCTTGATCGATCGGCTGACGCATTGACTTATTGGGCTTGGGTGGAATCATCGAAGGGTAATTTGCAGGTTGCGGCTCACCTGTGCCGAGAGGCACTCCAGGTCGATGCTGATTTCGGCAATGCTGCCAATGACTTAGGTTCCTACCTCGCGGCTCTCGGTCAAACTGATTTGGCCATCTCATATTTTGAGCGCGCCAAAAACTGTGATCGTTATAGTTCACGTCATTTTCCATATATGAATTTGGGCCGGATCTATTGGGATCGCGGCGAACACTGGAAGGCATTTAAAGAATATCGGCAGGCACAAAAAATTTGCCCCGATGAGCAAAGCATCGGGGCCGCACTTGAAAAACTAGGTCAGCTCATTCTCTAGAGCCAACTAACGGGTGTGCCTCTAAAGGCCTATGCCCCTGTATTTACTATTCTGACCGACTCGCGCCGTCACGAATCTGATCGGTGACCAAGCCCAAAAGCTGACTTGAGACACTAATAATGTGCTTTGCTTCACAGCCCTCTTGCTGAAGATGTTTATAGATGGCATCAGCCAGATTGCGAACCGCCCTGTCATTTAGGTTTGCAGTCGCGGCCGGCTTAACTTGGGCTTTAGATTTTGTCATAAAAATTCCTCCTACCTCGTCAGACTGAGGGTCAATCACTGTCCCGCTATCCATATTATGGTACAAGGAACGTACCAGATTTTGCCGCCGATGTTAAGGATTTCAAGGGTGGCGATTTTTTTGAAATTTTCATTGATTACAGAGGTTTACTAAGTTTATAGTGAGTTAAAGAAAACGTCTGTGTATCCAAATGTGCACAGACCAACCGAGGTGCCATGTGTCGATCGGGCCACTTGATAAATTAAATGATGAAACCGCCTTAGGCGATGTTTCCAGCAAGATGAGCCAGCGGTCACCGAGCATCGGGTTTAACCTAATGTATTTATTGTCATTTATCCCTAAAAACCTCGTTAGCTTTGGAACCGGCCTTCTGGTCAGGATAAAATTTCCAAAGATTTTGCAGACTTATATCAATTTCTGGTTTGTTAAACTCTTTGGTATCGACATGACCGAGGCGGCCCGTCCCCTCGCCGAATTTGCCTGCCTTGAAGATTTATTCATCCGGGAGCTCAAAGTAAATTCTCGAAAAATTTCAGGACGATACGTATCTTCGGCCGATGGTCGAGTGGAAATGTCTCGCTCGATTGCTGGGGACGGGGCGATTCAGGCTAAGGGGCTGACATATCAATTAAGTGAGCTCATCTTTGGGTTGAGAGCTGACCAATTATCTCAATCCTCTGAACTGGCGGCTGCTTGGTACACGACCGTTTATCTTGCTCCTAATAACTATCACCGTGTACACGCCCCGTTTTCAGGGACCCTTCGCCGCCTGCGGCATATTCCCGGTGAACTGTGGCCGGTCAATCGTATGGCTGTCGCATTAGTTCCGCGACTTTTTGTCCGGAATGAGCGCCTTGTCTTTGAGTTTGAGCTCGAGCAAGGAGCCAAAGCGTGGCTTGTTATGGTCGGGGCTTTGAACGTTGGGCGTATGTCGACCCCCCTATGCCCTGGATTTGTTACCAATAGTTTTGGTCGGTTACTGTCGGCAAAAGGATCAGCTCGAGAGCTGTTAACCCCCAATGGTGGGGTGGCAGTCGCGGCCGGCGATGAGCTAGGCATTTTTATGCTTGGATCGACCACCGTGGTGGTCTTGGATGGGAAGGCTGCATCTTTGCTTAACCCTCGAGAGATTTTAGTCCCAGAACCTGTCACAATGGGCCAGAGTTTGTCAGTCCAATAAGGGTCTGCGATAATATGAGGATTGGCTGCTGTCAGTCAGTCGTTTGCCCGGAGGCTACCTAGGGACATGATCCAAGAAAACACTCCCCATACAAAAGTCGTGTGGTCATTCTCGAGCCGAGTGCTTGATGAAAGTCTGGCCCGTCGGATTGCCAACGAAAAAGTGACAGCCCTAAGACTGGCTTTTCACGGTGATGGCGATGAGCGTATCCCAAAGTTTCTGCAGCAATTTAAAAACGCCCATGACCCCAAATCTGGGGAACAAGCATCCATCATGATTGACCTGTCAGAGGGTGCGCGCGTTCAGTTAGCAAATTTAACTGACCCCACAGAAATTCAATTTGGCGAGCTCATTACAATGGCTCCCACCGGATCTAAAAACGCGGTGCGATTTTCAGTGCAAGTAAAGTACTGGGACGGTCTTTTTCGGGACGGCGCCATGGTCTACATGGGGTACGGTCAAGTCGTCCTAAAAGTTAAGGAACTAAGCAAGGATCAGGTTACTTTGGAAGTCCTGCAGGGCGGCACCATTTTTCCCAACATGGAA
The DNA here is from genome assembly GCA_044344995.1 of Oligoflexales bacterium. Lineage (GTDB taxonomy): Bacteria > Bdellovibrionota_B > Oligoflexia > Oligoflexales > RGVZ01 > CAMDKS01. The sequence continues at coordinate 5,017 of JBIJBX010000004.1, forward strand.
ATTCACATTCCAGAGACCAGGCTTAAACGAAGCCTCGATAGTATTGACGATAAGTTTCTGCAAAAAATTTGTGATCTAAACGTCGAATATCTTGTTTTGCCCGGCATCACTGAATCCAACGATATCGTAAAGTTTTCTGAGCGTATCGGTAAGATGACGGAAGATGTGCCGTGGCTTATTTTGCGGGTAGATTCCTTGGACGTTTACCGACGTCTTGATGAGCTCTTACCACATGTGGACGGTATTCTCATTAGTCGACGCGAAATGGCGTTGACGACAAATCCAGCGACCATTCCCATGATCACCAAAGAGATCAATCAAATGGCGGACGACCATGCCAAAATAGTTTTGACTGCAAGTGAGATGCTTGGTTCCATGCGCCGATCAGCAACGCCAACGCGAGCTGAGGTCAGTGATATTGCCAATGCAATCAATGATGGCAGTGATGCGCTCGTGTTGTCGGAAGAAGTGGCTCACGGGCCTTATGGTGCTCAGGCTATTGCCGTCATGAATCGGATCATTGAGGATACAGAGCGTCACGGCGGCGAGGCTTTGAACTGGGTTAAGCTTGAGCCATCCATTCAGACAGAGATGGATGCGATCGCATACAATGCTTATTTGACCGCCGAGCGCGTTCACGCCAAGGCGATCGTTTGTATCACCAAAACCGGGAACACTGCCTTAAGACTTGCAAGTTACCGAGCTCCCGTGCCAATCGTCGCAGTTACCTTTGATGAGCGAGTGGCCAGGAAGTTATCCCTGACTCGCGGGGTCCGCCCGTTGGTCCTCAAAATGGACCCCAAAATTGATCAGGTTTTGCCAATGGTGAACAAGCAGCTAGTTCAAGAAAGCTGGCTCAGGCCAGGTGATAAAATTGTGTTTGTATCCATTACATTGTCTTCGGTCAGTGCGAAAGCTAGCAATCTGTTTACGGTTCAGCGTCTCAAATAACAGGTCACGCCTAAGTCTTCGGGAAATTAACTGATGCGGTATTTGCAAAAGCTAGAGCGTAAAAGAATTGTCTGGTTGCCAACCATTTTATTTATGGTTTCCACGCCCTCACTGGCGCAACTTTCTTCCGGTGTTTTTCGTGGGCCGTCCAGTGAGCTTGACTCTGCGCGGCAAAAGGCGAGTACTAGTGCTGGTCCAGAAAAAGATATGAAAAAGCTGGCAGGACCAGCTCAGCCAGCCGGATTTTACGGCCTTCTTGATCTGAGGCATACCTCAAACGACTATTATGACGAAAACGGCAAGCTAGATCGCCGCGATCCGGCGTTGCACGGCAAACTCAGAATTGGTGGTAACTTTTATAATCGATCCGTTGACGTGAGCCTTGGTGTGGGGGCTGCAAAGCTTCCGGCGTCTCAAAGGGTTTACCAGAAACGCCCAGACGTAACCGTTGACGTCTATCCACTGCGTGGAGCGAATTTCAACCTGCTGGTTTATGGCAATGCCTTGTTCCCGGTAAGATCCGAAGATTTGGATCCGACCGAGTTCGCCGACGGCGATCGCTACGACCGCGACTATCGTCGAGCTATTGACGCGACTGTGATCGCGGTCGGACTAGCGCCAAATGTTAAGTTTGAGAAGACCTTGGCTCTCGGTCGGCCCACAATTACCCTTGGGGCCGATGCTTGGACCAGAATGTATTCGAAACCTATTTATATCAGCGAGTCTGACGGCAGCCGCGGTTTAGGCCTAGTTTCAGTTGAGTCTCCGGTGATCGAAAAACCATTTGAAGATCGCGCCATGCGGTATGTCCACCAGGAGACTATCGCGGTCGGGTTTTCTCCGGCGGGTTTATCCTCCTTACAGGTGGAAATCGCTGGCTATTCAGAGTCTCGCTATCTTCCCCAATATACCTACACTGAGGCCTCAGACAGCTGGAGTTATTCTTATGTGCCGGAGCGAATATCGTTCACAAGATTCAAACTTGATCTAGATCTTACTCGCACAACCACCATCTCCAACGAGCTGTACTTTTTCAGGAATGGATTTTTTGCGCAAGATCGGCTGAATGACCAAAGACGATTCCGTAACATCATCCGCCTTGCGATCAAATTGTAGCGGCGGCCGTCTCTAGTTGAAAAAGGATAAATGTGTGAGTTCCACGTCATTTACAGAGATAGAGCACAAATTTATCGTCGAAAAAAGTTTTGATAAGGAAGATTTTTTTAATAAAATCAGCAGACTCTCGCCAATTAAGGTCGCTAAGATCGCTGTCCGGGATATCTATTTTGTTCTTCAAAACGACTCTAAACATGTTTATCGACATAGATTCGATAGCGAGATCCAGCAGCTTACCGTCAAATCAGTCGAATCCGACAGCGCCGTAAGAACGGAAATCAATCTACCTATCGACCAGTCGAAAGGTGACCAAAAAGCAGCCGTTTCAGCCTTTATGAAGGCGCTGGGCTGCAGCTGGTCTGGGGAAATCCGGAAGGATATCGACGTGGCATACTTCAATGACTGTGAGATTGTTTTCTACCAAGCGGTAGGCCCAAACAAAACAATCTATTGCATTGAATTTGAAGCCGTCAGTCCTGAGTCTATCGATGCAGGATTGGCCGTTTTGGAGAAATACGAGTCTGCTTTGGGATTTGAAGGTAGACAAAGGGAGTCCAAGAGTTTATTTGAAATAGCGTTGCTGGATGGTGCTCCAGCTGGGATTAGAAAGCTGTTTTTATAGCCTGTAATAACTGGCTTTTGCTGCCGAATTTAAATTTTAATCAAATGACTGGGAGTGGTGCAAATGGGACTGAAAGAAAGAATTCAAGACGATATAAAAACCGCAATGAAGGCGAAGGATGCCGCTAAACTTAGTGTCCTGCGCATGGTTATGGCGGAGATCAAGAATCAACAGGCCCAAGTTAACCTGCGAGAAGAGCTGCCAGAAGCCGAGGTTTTAAAAGTTGTTGGAGCTTACCAAAAAAAGCTCACGAAAAGCTTAGAAGATTACCCAGCTGGGGACGCGCGAAACGCACTCATGGGGGAGATCAAAATTATCGATGAATACCTCCCGCAAAAGGCATCCGAGGCTGAAACAAAGGCCGCGGTAGAAAAAGTTTTGTCTGCTTCGTCCGACAGAAATTTTGGAAATCTCATGAAGCTTGTGATGGCCGAACTTAAGGGGCAAGGCGACGGAAAGTTGGTAAGTTCCCTATTAAAGGAAAAAATTTCCTAAAAAATGCCTCCTTATGAATTGAATTTGACATCCTCCGTGTCCGCGGATTTCACAAAAAATTTTGTGAAATCATAAAATAAGAAAACTAGTAATTTGATTTCGGGGCTCTCACGATCGGTGAGGGCCCTGCTTCGTTTCGGCGTCGTCAAGAGTTTTGCGTCAGCCTCCAAATCTAACAGCCCCAAGGCTTTCCGGGTTATAATTGAAGTAGCTGACCGGAGGTAAATATTTTTGCATTGAAAGCTAAAAATTTTTAGAAAGATTCCGACAACTAACCGGTAAGAAAAGTTAACTCTATTCCATAAAGAAAGTTTGGCTTCATCAGACATGATGTGCAAACAAACTGAAAAAAAATATAACCCCATGCGGCGGCTGCTAAAATTAATTTCGCCGGTCGTTTTAATCGGCATGATATCGGCAAACGCTTTCGCGTCAAGTTCAGATTGGCTTTCAGTTGATTTAAATACGCGCAAAAATGTGTCCTTCGACCAAAATCCGGGCAGCCTGATCTTGCGGGACGCAGCGCGAGATTTTTTTAATGATGATGTAAATCTTTCTGTCACTGTGACACAGTCAGTCCGCGGCATGATGGATCCAAACTTTAACGATGATTCAGCGCGCCTTGTTGAGGGGATGTTTCTTACCACCCCTGTCCTCGCGTCTGATTGGTTTGCGAGTATCCCTGCCCACAAGACTTTGTTGGCGCAAGTTAACAAGCCCTACTTTGAATGTGAACTCAACGCGGAAGAGTCAACAATTTCCTGTGATGACAGTTCGCAATCAACCGTACGCACGGGCACATCAGACGCCGCGCCAAAAGAGATGGTCTATGGTGAGGCACTTGTATCGCAAATTATCCGCCATGATGTTCAGCAGGACTTAGCGCCGGCCGGTACCGGAGCTGCCAGCACGGCGCCAGCTGATGAAAAAAATATTGTCCTGGTCCCCAGGGCAGAGGGACTGCTCTCCGTGGAGGGCGGTAAGATTTCGTTTAAGAGTGATGGGTTAACCCGCATCGTAGAATTGGCGAAAGACGTGAGTATTGCTGACTGGAGTATTTTTGTCCGTGACCCATCAGTCGTGGCATGGGACGGCGTCGCAAGAAAATTGACGAGTAAAAAGGCTGGCGAAACGGAAATATTTGTCGTCTCACCAGGACGCATCAGCATTATTCCTTTGGCAGTCGGCAGTCGACCACAAAAAATGCACAACGCCGCTCTCAAGAATAGTATTTCGGCTGTACAGGTATCGCCTGGGCTAGCTACGTTGGACGGCCTTGATCGAGCTGCCGCAGCGGCACCATTGGCAGCGTCATTCGCGCAAAATCAGCAACAAAACACCCCAGCGGAATTTGCGATCGGCGAGGGCGTTACCGAATTAGGTACTCAAAGCTTGGCAGCTTCAGGGCACATTGTGCGTGCAAAAGCCAAGGTCAGTTTTGACAGCATCCGATTGAAACTGATCGATGAACGTTCGACTGTCCAAGGCCAGACATTTCCAGTGAGCGGTGTTCGTGTAAAAGTAGCTGGAACCGACTTCTCTGAATTAACTGACGCACGGGGCGAGGTCGATATTAGGGAAATTCCGACGGGTTCAAGGATATTACTAGAGATCACCGATGGCCGAGGCTACTTAATGCCCCAGGTTACTGAAATTAACGCTGACCGGGACGGCGTTGCTCGAACGATTACGCAGCCAGTCCGCACGCGCAGATTTTCCTCCCTTGACCTGATCGCGAGATCCGGGGGCGTCGTGCAAGATATGCGCAAATCCAGTTTTTGCGGCACGGCTCACCATGGATCAAATTCTCAAAGCGATGTATCAGTGGCCCTAGATGTTTATGCTAATGGCCCGTACTATTTTAATAACCTTGGACTTGTTGATTTACGTCGCTCTGGTACGGGCAGTAATGGCCTCTTTTGTTTCTTTAACGTAGAACCAGGACCTGTAACGGTCTCTTTACGTCGTGGGAATGATAAACATCCGTTAGCGACGCTGATTGGGCTGATCGCTGGTCGACACAGCGAAGAAGCGATTGATCTGAGCGAGTCAAAGCATTTAACGACAACAATCACAGCGATTCCAAGCGCAAATGAGCAACTTGGCTCAGACGTTCTTCGTGCAAATGCGAGAGATATCATTGAGCAAGCTGATTTGTTTGCAGTTGGTTCGGGACAGCTCATGGTCTCAGTGGATCAAGGCCTCTTTACTACGCCCACAAGAGTTCTGCCAATGAAGGGGCGAGTCTGGACAGTCAGCTCCACACAAGATTTTGAGACAGTTGTTCAACCACTTGTGGCCCGTTCTCCGGCAGCCCGTCAAGTGTCAACAATGGTTCCAAACGGATTCATCAGTGACATGGCCGTCTTTGCTAACACGACCCATGACCTTAGCCTCGGTAGCGTCCTGGTTGAGCACGGTCATCTTTCGGGCCATGGCAATGAATCAGTAAAATTCAGATTAGTTGATCACTCTGGTCGCGATGTGGGGGACGGGTGGTATTTCTCCGATAATCCCGTGACGAAAGCTTTGTTTTTCAATGTCCCGCCTGGAGTTTATGGGCTGATTGTCGAGACGGCTGACGGCCACTGGATCTCAGCTGAAACGACCGTTGTGTACAGTGAATCTGTAAGTTTCGTAAAGACGGGGAGTCCCCTAGAAAGACTTACCAGTTCCGTGCACCGAGCCCTAGCGCACTAATTTTTATCCAAAATAAACTCGCTTAATTCCATGGCTTTGCCAGTCGGAACTTTCGCTTTTATTTCGAGAGCTATGCTTAAAGCACCTTTTGCAAAAAGAGCCCGCGAGAATGCGCGGTGACCGATACTTAATTCCTCGTCGTCACTAATAAGACGGATATCATGCTCGCCGAAGACCCCGCCGCCGCGCACGGAGTGAATACCGATGGAATTTTTTTTGCGCGCGCCACTTCGATTAAATTCTATGACCGAGCTTGGGAGAGCGCTTTGTATGACTTCCGCAAGCAGGAGGGCAGTTCCGCTTGGAGCATCAGCCTTCATGCGGTGATGAGTTTCCGTAATTTCAATATCAAAACCAAGGGGGGCAAGTAATTTTGCGGCTGATACAGCAAGTTTTGCCAAAGTAAAAACACCAACACTGGTATTGCCAGCGACCAATATTTTGTGATCACCTGCTCGCGCTACCTTTTGAAGTTCTGATTTTATTTTTTTGTCTAGACCCGTAGTGCCGATCAGTACACACTTACCAGTCTCTTTGCTGAGGGATTTGATCAGGTGTCGTGTTCCGTCAGGCGTGCTGAAATCGATGACCACATCAACTCCTGCCATGACCGCATTGAGGGAGCTTTGTGTTGGTTTTAAGACGGCCGTATGTTTAAGATCGTGCGCTTTTATCTCATTACGATCAACCGATGCGCCAAGAACCAACTGCGGGTGTGAGGTGAGTAGGGAACAGATCTCTCGACCCATTCTGCCAGCCGAACCAGAAACTAGAACATTCTGCCTGTTTTTTTTATCTCGCATGAATTTCAATCCGATTTATAGAGCTAGGTTATCCAACTCACTTTTGGCTTTTTCGATGGTTGATTTTATCAGCCTAAAATTTTCGTCAGTCACAGGCGCCAGCGGGGCTCGAAGCAAGTTTTTGCCCAGACCAAATATATTTAGCGCAGCCTTTAACGGCCCAGGATTTGACTCGCAGAATAACACATCTATCGACGGCAACAGAATTTTGTGAATGGTTAGGGCGAGGTCGTTTTTCTGACTTTTGAAGGCCGTTGTTAATTGCACCATGGCGGCGGGGAAAATATTTGATACCACGCTGATAACACCCTGTCCGCCCACAGCCAAACTCGCCAAATAGGTCGGATCATCACCACTCAGCACGTCAGCCTTGGATTGACAGACAACACGGCCATATAATGCAAGATCGCCGCTGGCTTCTTTCACCGCCAGCACTCTATTGATGGAGGTGAGACTAGCGATTATGCCTGCAGACAAACTTTGACCCGTTCGACCTGGGACATGATAAAGACAGAGCGGCACGTCCACAGCATCGGCAATGGTTTGAAAGTGCAGTTTAAGTCCAGCAGGGCTGGGCTTATTGTAGGGTGGAGTCACGATCAGAAGGCTATCAGCGCCTGCATCAACACAGAGTTTTGATAATTCAACACTTTGAGCCGTATTGTTGCCACCACTTCCGGCCATAATTCTGATTGTTCCGGGTAGAAGTGCTCGCGCCTTGCGTACGAGCGAGATTTTTTCCTGTACGGTTAATGTTGGTGATTCACCTGTCGTGCCGCTTATGACAATCCCATTTACTCCGCCTGAGGCTTGTTGAGCTAAATGCTTTTCAAATGCTGGCCAGTCGATGGAGCCGTTTTCAAGAAATGGTGTTGCGATGGCTGTCCATACGCCACTGAAGTGAGTAGTATTCATGGCGATACCTGATTAGGTTTAAATGGTGTGTTAGATTGGCTGCGAGACGGCGCACGATCGTTTTGATGAAATGGAATTTCAGGCCGAGGATCTAGCGCGTCAGATACAATCTGCGTCTTGACTCCACAACCAGCATTTAAAAAGATGCACAACAGCATTCCCATGGTCACGGAAAAAGGCGCCGCCACATTCAGTGACTTTCTAATTCGCTTAGCCGCCTCAAAGAAACGGGATTTTCCCGCGGAACCACCTGGCGTCGCCGTCATTTCCTCAGACGCAAGCGTAGCGGCAAAAGCCAGCGTATCTTCGTGCAAGTCTTGATTGATCTTCTTCAATTCGGCGGGGATCAAAGTCGCTGGAGTAGTTTGGTGGTGGCGACAGTAAACCATGAGATCTCTAGCGGCTTGGGTTGCCTGGCGCGCTCCGGTGCCACGTTGAATGAGGTGACATGAGATGGCTCGTTCAAAATCATCTGTCAGTAGCTCAAGGGTAGTTGGTTTGTCCTTGGGCGCAAAAGATTCCGTGAACAATTTGGTAAGTTTAAGCATGCGCTGATTGATGGTGAATAATTCAAATAAAAATCCAAGTCTGCGGGTTTCCAACACGTTTATGTTGGAGCTAACTTCAAACCTGGTCCCTGACAAGCGCTGACATTCCGCCGCGAATATTTCACAATCTGCCTCTAGCTTTTTGCTGTTATGATTATTCGCGGTGTTTTCTGTGAGTCCCGCCACAAGGCTTGGAAGCGAGGCTGCCAATTCGTCAAAAACATTAACGACTCGTCGAAGGCAGCGTAATTCTGTTCGGCAGTAAGAGATGGCCTCAGTTTCAAGGCCGTTGAAGCCTACCAAGATCGCAATCCGCTGTTCTTGTTCGAACTGGGAACCTGTCGTATCTAGAAGATCAGCTGGGCGCATAACCGACAGATCGATGATGACTTCTCTTAAGTCTTTTGCAGCGTCATGCAACGTCTTTGCGGTGTGTAATAAAACAGTTGGGAAAAGCTCGCGTCTAGACTGGCCGGCTGTTGAGTTGGCGATATAAGGCCGATTCATAAATAATTCGGCTTTCTTCAGCGCACAATCCGCCCATGCAGCCAAATTGTTACATGACTCTGCCAGCAGATTACGCGTGGATGAGCGCATGTGGTTCCAAGCAAATCCATTTTGACCATAGCGTGCGCTCATGATCTGAAGGAATTCTGAGTCAAACTCAGCGAGATGTGCGAGTACGGAAGTTTGAGTTGTGGACAGTAGTGGTGTCACCGAGGCCAAGGAAACTTTTAGTTGGTCCACCGAGCGCTCTGATAAGAGTGACTCTGACGCCAATGCGGATGCATAAGAGCTAAGCAGGTCAATGGTCGCCGCATTGTCGAGCTTTAGGAAACTTTGCCAATCTAGCATTACGCTGGCCCCCCCCCAAGAGTGTCTTAAGTGCTGGCAATCTTAGCCGCCCACGAACACGCGCTGATAACTGGGCGGCGAATCTTTTGCCCCGTGAAGTTTTTAGAACTTTATCGCAAAGCTGCCTTGAAGTCCAAAGCCTGTGCGGGGTGTCTGAGTTTTGGATGCCTGCCATGCTTTACCCGGCATAGCAGCGGCGATGCCAAGACCTAGGTCCACTTCGCGCTGATAGTGGTAGCTGTAGGTAAAATCGAGCTCGTAGCCCAGATCTGCGCCGTAAAACCCCATGGGACGTTCATCCATGGAGGTCGAGTCATAGTATTTCACAATGTCATTCGGGGCCACTTCAACCAAGCGCCCACTGATGGCTTTCACTTCAATATTGCCGGTTTCCATATTCTCGTAGCGGTAGCCGAGACTGTAGATGGCCGCATTCATCACGCGAGTTGGGTCAAAGACGCCGCCGGTATAGTATTTACCGGAATTTCCCCGACTATTGAAAAAAAGCATGGCTGGGTGATAGTTGCGGTGGAACGCCATAGCTTTTGATTTTTTATCACGACGAGCTTCACCGAAATTTTCCAGGTCAGCTGCCGTCTTTCCTTTGTCCGTATAGTATCCGTCAGCATCACCTGGCGCATAGGCGTAGTCAGAAAAAACAACGTGTCTCTTTAGGGATCCTTCATTGAACTCCTCTGGACCTAAAGCTGCTCCTGATTTGATGACGGTGTATTCTAGCGTTCCTGCCAGTCCGATTGAGTTTGTGTTATTGACCGCCGGCATACCATCCGATGTCCTTTGTCCACCCATAGCCACAAGAGCTGGATCGGCAGATTTCCCTAGACGGAACACCACCTCATTTTTGAGAGCGAATTTTCCAAAGAAAAACCCTGTGTAGAGATCAAAAAATTTCACATCCGTTTTGGCGTCTTGCGACAAGATGTTGGAGAAGTAAATGCCTACCTGCTTGGCAAACGATCCTGGAGTTTTTGATTTTAGATCATCGTAATTGATGCCAAAAAAGATTTGATCCATATCGTCAGAGTAGTCGTTTGGACCAAAGCCGCGGGATCTTGCGTTATAGTCTGCTTCAGCGGAGGGGCTGCTCACGGGGCTGTCATAGGGGTTGTCAATCCAGTGTCCTGTTTCTTGTAATTTGTCCAGGCCAAATGAGAATCCCAAGTCTTGGTGCTTTTGCATGTTTACGTCACAAGTGACACCGTCAAAAATGGATGCATCATTGTCAAAGGGCTTATCTCCAGAGTCATGCAAAACGCCCAGACCAACGTCACGGCTTCTGCGACCTGCGGTGAGGATGCAATAGTTAAAAGCGTATTTACCGTAAGCTTCCCTAATCACGGGCGTGAAGGATCTGTAACCTGGATCCACCACACTTTGGCTACGATCATTGCAAGAGGTGTCATCAGGTTCGCCCGCTACGCTTGAGCGACGAGGCTCGCAAGTTTTTGGTTTTGCGCTATCTCCAAGGTAAATACCAGATGGGTCATCGCTCAGCCCAAGTCTTAGATTGAAACTAGCTCGATCGTTGGCGCGAACTTCCCCGCGAAGATCGAAGGACAATCTTGTAGCTTGATACATCCCGTTGTTTGGCTGGAAATCGGGTGAGACTCTTGTTTCACCCAAGAGACCAACATGTCCGTTGCCATCTAGAAAAAATGCGTTTGACGGTTCACTTGTGAGAGAGAGCGTCGCAGCAAGTATCGTAAGTAATGCGACGGAGGGATTAAATTTTTTCATTGCGACGGCCTCACTTTTTAAAGTTTGTGAGGGCCATCTTAACTGTCTTTTACGGGTAAACGCAACCTATGAACACCGTGGCAGGCACCGGTTTCCTCGTTAATTTCAAATAAAATCCCATAAAACCAAAGGTCGTTTTTTGCGGGCTCAAAGTTCTTCTTTTCGCCGGTGCGCATTCTTCGGACAGCAGCAACGGCGTCGATGCCAATGACACTATCATAGGGACCTGTCATACCAATATCAGTGACAAATCCAGTGTGGTTTTTAAGGATTCTTTCATCGGCGGAAGGAACGTGGCTATGAGTCCCGTAGACCGCGGATATTCGGCCTGCGAAGTTTTGGCCCATACCCTGCTTTTCGCTGGTGGCCTCAGCATGAACGTCCAAAATTCGGACTTTGCAGTAGGACGGAATCAAATCGAGAATTTTATCGGCCATGTCAAATGGGGAGGAATTTTCGCCCTTCATGAACACCTTTCCTAAAAGGTTCATGACAGCAATTCGAATGCCACCTTTTGTCTCAAGCAGTCGCAAACCCTTCGCCGGCTCATCAACGTTTGACATGTTAGCTGGTAGAACGATCTTCGGATGATCCTTGAACTCATGGATATCCTTTTTGTCCATCCAATGATTACCCATGGTTACGCAATCGACCGCTAGGTTGCCTATAAGTTCATCAAATATTTTCTTTGTGATACCAAATCCACCAGCGATATTTTCACCGTTGACGATCACAAAATCTGGGTTGTGCAATTCTCTGAAGTGCGCAAGTCCGTGCGTAAGAGCGAGACGTCCAGGTTTCCCAATAACGTCACCGATTGCTAGGACTTTTATCACTTGGCGTAGTCCACAAATTTCGACTCGCGTATGACTGTCACCTTGACCTGCCCCGGGAATGTCAATTCCTGGCGCATCTTATGGGCAATGGAGCTGGACAGGTCGACGACCTGTTGGTCAGTCACCTGAATTGGATTGACGATGGCGTGTACTTCGCGTCCTGCTTGAATCACAAACGCCTCGTTCACCCCACCAAATTCACGCACCACCTTTTCCATGTCGGCAAGCCGTTTTACATAGGTCTCAAGTATCTCTTTTCTTGCGCCTGGGCGGTTACCAGAGAGACTGTTAGCTGCGTACAGAACCACAGCATAGGGGGTCGCGTTACTCAAGTCCTCCTGATGATGGAGACGGATGGCCTCCACCACGTCACTGGATTCCTGATAGCGTTGGCAGAAATCAGCACCAATCTCGGAGTGGTGTCCCTCAGTCTCTTGATCGACAGCTTTACCAATATCATGCAGCAAGCCGCAGCGTTTGGCCTTTTTGACGTTGAGTCCCATTTCGCCGGCGATGATTCCACATATGTGGGCTGTTTCGATGCTGTGTTGAAGAATACTTTGCTGCCCGGCGGTTCTGTATTTCAATTTTCCCAACGCCATGATCAGCTCAGGATGAAGGTCAGTGATCCCGGTGTCAAAACTAGCTTGCTCGCCCTGCTCGCGAATGACCAAATCAAATTCGCTTATGACGCGCTTGACGGTTTCATCAATTCTAGCCGGATGAATACGTCCATCCCCAATCAGGCGTTCAATCGTAAGTTTCGCGATTTCGCGGCGTACGGGGTTGAAACAGGAAATGATTACGGCCTCTGGCGTATCATCGATAATCAAATCGACGCCGGTGGCTTGTTCAATGGCGCGGATGTTACGCCCCTCTCGACCGATGATTCGACCTTTAAGATCCTCACTCGGAAGAGCGACAACGGTAACCGTTGAATCACTGACATATTCACCACTTATCCGCTGTACGGCCAGACTCACCACAGCTTTAGCTTTTTTATCGGCCTCATCTTTAGCCGCAGCTTCTATTTGACGAATCATTTCCTGCGCGTCTTTTTTGGCTTGAGACTCCAAAGATTTGATCAGTTCCCGTTTCGCCTCGTCTTGGGACATGTTTGCAATGCTCTCGAGGGTTTTACGGCTATTTTCTAAAACCGACTCACATTCAACGCTTAATTTTTGGTAATTCTGTTCCTCGGCTTGAGCTTTTTTGGACAAGGATTCAAGTTCTTGTTCACGTCGGTCAAGTTGCGACAGTTTCTTCTCAAGGCTTTCTTCCCGGCTTTTCAGTTTCTGCTCAAGCTTGGTGATTTCCGTGCGGCGTTGACGGGATTCCTCCTCAAAGGATTGCCGCGAGCGCCTGCTGTCTTCCTTGGCCTCACGCAAAGCACCCTTAACCATGTCATCGGCTTCGCGGCGCGCATCGTCAAGAACACGTTGAGACTCAAGCCTTGCGTTTTCAAAGGTTTGAGCAAGTTGTTTTTTATGTAAGTAAACCCCGAGAACTAGCATTCCAACAAGAATGCCGATGATGGCAACAAGAACCGTAGTCAATCTAATATCCTCCAGTCAGTCCAGACGCGCTGGCTAACGGTCAATTGGTTCGAACGAAGCGAAACCTAGTTGTGTCACTACCGTGACCCCAAACCCTATCTCAGGCTGGGGCCCAGAGCTTGCATCATACTGTCTTGCCTTATGGTGGTAAACCTCTAAAAGCAAAAACTCAGGCTTCTCCCGAGGAAAAAGCCTGAGTTTTGTGCATTTTAGACCCGGGCCGAGGCCCTTGTCATGATGCTGGTTAGTTCCCTGTAATGACGAACTCAGCCCGACGATTTTTGAGCCAAGCGTCTTCTGTGTGGCCCTGGACCACCGGCTTTTCTTCGCCGTAGCTGATCGTTGACAAGCGGCTAGACTCAACGCCTAGCTGGCTTAAAAAGTTTTTAACCGACTGAGCACGGCGCTCGCCAAGGGCTAGGTTATATTCGACGGTACCGCGCTCATCGCAGTGACCTTCGATCTGAACGACTGCGTTTTTGCTAGCTTTAAGACCTTCGGCCAAGGCTGTAAGCGTGCCTTGAGCCTCAGAATTCAAGGTGTAGTCGTCGAAACCAAAATAAATTGGGGTTGATTTAAGGTCAGCTACGCTTCCGCTTGGAGCGGCTGGCGTTTCCGTAGCTTCAGAGCCAGCGGTTGGTCCTACTGGATCGGTTGCTGATTTTTTCTTGTCATCGGTACAAGCACCCACGACCAGGGCAACTACGACTGCGGCTAGCGGTAACAAAGACTTCAAAAACATTGGGTGTCTCCTCATTAAGACCAAAAAAAAATCTCAAGAATTACATACGGACGGTCAGCCAATTGACGATAAACGTTACCTGCCTGACCTGCTTAACGAAATACTGTGCCTACACTCGGATAAAATTGCAAGACTTTGGTCAGAAATTGTTGAGCCCTAACGGTCACGATTTGCTCAGATTTTTGCCTTTAGGGCGTCGAGTAACTTGTATTGAATTCCCGAGAAGCTACCTGCGGACATGAAAATTACAGCATCACCCGGTTTAATATTATCAATCATTTTATTAAGAAGATCGTCATTTGAATGAAATGCAGTAGCCTTTTTACCGATTTCTCCCGCCAGCTCTTCGGTGTTCATTCTTTGCTCAGGCGGTATGCGCTTATCTTCCGGGCAAGGGCCAATGTAGACGGCGTCGGCCAGGCCAAACTTTTTCACATAATCTTTTTGAAAGGTATTGCGGCGACTGGTCGCATTTTTCGGCTCAAATGCCACATGTAATTTTCGCTGGGGATAGACGGCCTTGAAGCCCTCAATCACGAGACCTACGGCGGTCGGGTGATGGGCGAAGTCTTCAAATACATCCACGTCACCTGCGTGTCCCAGGTGATCAAGCCGTCGCGCCACACTCTTAAAAGATGTGATCGCCGTCGATAATTGCTTTGCACTCACTTTCGCAATGCAACCGCAGCCCATTAAGCTTTCAATTGTAGCGACGACCTGTGTGACGTTAGCTAGCATGTGAATGCCTGATAAAGTGGTTTCAAGCTCAAGTAAGCCCCAAGTTTTTGTCTGAATTGAAGCAGACCAGACCTGCGTACCACGATTTTTTTCCCGCGCACTCCAGCGGTCCAGATAGACATCGGCTGTTTTATCCTGCCCCGTTGTGGAAACCTTGATAACGCGAGCTGCTGGCTTAATGCGAGAGAAAATATTTCTAACTCGTATGTCATCCCAGTTTGCCATGATGGCACCGGCAACTGGCACTAGTTGAGCCACGTTTTCAAATTGTCTCTCAATAGCTTCAACATTGGGATAGATGTCGGCGTGATCGTACTCAATGTTGTTAATGATTAGATGGTGGGGATGGTAATGGAGAAATTTCGGTCCTTTGTCAAAAAAAGCCGTATCGTATTCGTCACCCTCGATCACAAAAGTTTTCCCCTGGCCCAGCCTAAAGCTGCGAGGAAAATTGTGCGGAATTCCGCCGATGACAAAGCCAGGATTTTCGCCCAGCTCATTAAGGACGTGTGCCAGTAGAGATGAGGTCGTTGTTTTGCCGTGCGTTCCAGTAACGACCACGCCAATACGTTTCGACAAAAACTGATCACCCATTAGTTTGGGGAAGCTTGTGTAGGGGATGCCGCTGCGAAGGAGTGCTTCCAATTCTACATGTCCGCGCGACAAAGCGTTTGCCGTGACAACGAGATCGGGTTTTGCTGCGGTAAGATTATCGGGAGAGTAGGGCGTAAAGACTTTGATTTTCAACTCTTCGAGCATGGTCGACATGGGGGGATACATGGCGCCATCACTACCCACAACCGTATAGCCCGCTTCTTGGCAAAGTCCTGCCACGGCGGCCATGCCAGTACCACCGATTCCCATGAAGTAAATTTTCGCGCCAGGCTGTAGTTCCATCACAATTCCTCTAAGTCAGAGTGAGAGTTTTCGGCAAATGCCACGCTAGGTAATCATCTTTTATTTCTCCCAAGGCTCCCATGACGATGGGTTGGTTGGGTGAGATGTGACCAAAGTCTTTTGATGTGAATGTTGGCAGTCCATATCGTCTAGTGATTTCCTCCAAGACGACTGGGGCTGAATCTGGCAAGTCCCCGCCCAATTGGGAGAAGTGCCCTAAGACCAGGGCGCTAACGCCTTGCAGTAATCCACTTTGTTGCCATTGGTTAAGCATACGGATAATGCGACCAGGATTCTCACCAATGTCTTCAAAGTAAAGAATATGATCTTTCAGGGTAGGCGGCAGGTAGGGTGTCCCGATCAGTGACGTTAAAACTGAAAGACAGCCGCCAAAGAGTCGACCTTGAAGTGTCCCAGCCTTTTTAGAGATGGATCCGATCGAAATCCGGCCAGAATGAATGCGGCCCCTGAGGAGATCCACCAGCGTATCGACGTCGCCTGTCCCAGCCTTTTTCCAAGTGACAGTCGCGGGCATGGGGCCATGGATCGAGATTCGATGCGTTTTTGTGTAGAGTGCTGCCTGAACGGCACAAACATCACTGAATCCGATAATTGGCTTAGGCTTTGATTTCGCCAGCTGTGACCACGGGATTAAATCCAAAAGATCGGATGCACCGTAGCCCCCACGCGCCCAAATGACAGCATCACTTTCTTGCTCTAATAGAGCGTTATTTAAGGCTTTAGAACGACTCTCGACGCTACCCGCTGTCCACGACCAGTGGGGGTCCGGGTTGATTTCATCAAACAGAATCTTAAAGCCAGCTTGGGTCAATTCGGCAATACGGCTAGGAAGCAGCCCCTCGCGGTCGGGGCTTGATGCTTTTATAATCCTGATAGTTCTCACGTCCATGTGAAAACAAGACTCCCAAAGAGAGGTCATGTTGTGAAATAATGGTGGCCTTGGTTGACAAGGTGGTTTGACCTCTTTAAACCAATCGCTAGATTAGCGGAAATGACGGTATCCAGCAATCATCCGTCCAATTTAGATCCTTTTGGCTGGGCTGGGAGCAAAAGCTGTGTGCTGCGGAATAAATGATGTCTTATAAATATGACTGTCGGTTTTTCTCTGGTTACAAGCCATGCCAGTTCAAGCGGCCCTGTGAGGGCTGTCCCAATTATAGCCAGGTTCAGGTCAGAATTTGCGTCGTCTCACTTGAGGCGCTCGGAGCGGTTCTTCGCTCGACCGTCCTCTTGGAACCCATACGCCGAAAGTTCCCAAATGCGCACATTACATGGATAACGTATCCCTCAGCGCGGCCCTTACTCGAGCATAACCCACAAATTGATCGCCTTATCAGCGTTGATGGCAAAACCAATCAATTAATGGATCACCTCGAATTTGATGTTCTCATGGCCGTTGATAAAAGTCTTGAGGCTGGCGCGATCGCGGAACGAGTGAGGGCGAAGCAAAAATTAGGCTTTGGGCTGACGCCGCAGGGAGTCATCCGACCATTTAGTCCTGAAGCTGAGTATCAATACCGAGTCGGCCTTGATGATGAGCTAAAATTCAAAATCAATCAAAAGCCCGAGACTCAGCAAATCACAGAAACCATGGCCCTCGAGTGGACTAGAAGTGAGTACATCTTAAAGCTTACAGCTGATGAACAGAAGGAAGTGGCCAAACGTCGAGCTACAGTTTTACAACCGAATACCCGCGGCATTATCGGCTATAACACAGGCTGTAGTTTACTTTTTCCTTATAAGAAATTTACCGTTGAACGAGGTATTGAGGTTATCGCCGAGTGGCGTAAGCGCTTTCCGGACTTCACGGTAGCCCTCCTTGGAGGTCGGGAGGATGAGGAGCGACAAGCACAGATGAAAGCAGCATTTGCCAATGATTCGCGCGTCGTCAACACGCCCACATCCGGTGGGTTGCGCAGTGGGATCCTGTGGATGGACACGGCAGATTTGGTTTTGTCTGGCTGTTCCCTTGGCATGCATATTGCGATTGCGCTACGTAAGCACGTCATCGCCTGGTTTGGGGTGAGCTGTTTGCAAGAGGTCGATTTATACGACCGCGGAGTTAGGATTCAATCTGATGTGGCCTGCTCACCTTGTTGGAAAAAAAGCTGTAGCCAAGAGCCAAAATGCTACGACATGGTTGCTCCAAAATTGATCGCTGATGAAACGGTGAAAATCCTCAAGGAGCTCCGGTTATGAGCACACACCCAGGGCATTTAACTTCTGGTTTTATTAAAAACGCGTTGCAGGGCAAAGCTAAGCTTGTCGCCCCATCATTCGATTCTGCCAAAAGAATCCGTCGAGTTTCGACTGACTCGCGCAGTATTCAACCCGGAGACCTATTTGTCGCCATAAAAGGCGAGGCGTTTGATGGCCATGATTTTATCGCGCAAGCGGTCGAAAAAGGTGCCGCAGCTGTACTGTGTGAAAAATATCCAGCGGCCGCTTCGCAAGCTGGGATTGACATTTTTTTGGTGGAAGATACCTTGGACGGCTTTCGTGCGCTGGCCCAACATTGGCGGGAATTCATTGACCCTGTAGTCATAGCCGTGGCCGGCAGTGTTGGTAAAACCACTACGAAAGATATTTTGGCCGCTCTTCTCTCCGGCAAGTTTAAAAAACTAATTTGGACAAAGGGCAGTCAAAACGGTTTTCTCGGGCTGCCAATAACATTAATGGAGCTGGCAGAAGACACGGAGGCGGCTGTTATTGAGGTTGGCATTGATGCGCCAATGGCAATGCAAAAACACATTAATCTTGTGAAGCCTGAGGTCGCGATAGTCACAGCGATTTCTGAGGAGCATCTTGAGTGGCTTGAGAATCTTGAGACTGTGGCGCGTGAGGAGAATCTAATTCTGCAGGAAACTGCTGCGGCGGGTGGTACTGCGATCGTTAATTTAGATGATCCCTGGATTAAACCCTTGATGCAGTCACTTAAGGCAAGCGGCAAGATCGGCTTCACTCTTGGTGGCTCGCCCGCTCCCGATATTGTTTCGGGCAAACTTAATGGCGCGCATCTTGAAATCAATGGATTCAATCGTTTGCAATTCGCATTGCATTGTCCGCTGCCCGGAGAACATAACGCCCGCAACCTCCTCGGAGCCGTCGCTGTGGCGCTCGTACTAGGCGTGACGCCTGATGAGATGGAGGAGGGGCTTAGTTCTTTTGCCCCGAGTGGTGGTCGTAGCCAGATGGAGACGCTGAAGTCTGGCACGCGCGTTTTTTGTGACTTCTACAATGCGAACCCAGCCAGCATGCGGGCGGCCTTCAAGGTGGTCGCGGATTGCTCGACGGCTCATAGTACAAAGTGGCTCTGCCTTGGCGACATGAAAGAATTGGGAACCAGTGAAGAGGAGCTTCATCGGCAGTTGGCCGCGGATATTCGCGGTCTTGGCGCTAACACCAAAGTGTTACTTTTTGGTGAGAGGATGAAATGGCTTGCGGATGAACTAAGAAAAAAAGATCCCCAGATTCACGTAACCCACGCAGAGACTCATGATCTTCTTGCTCGAGAGCTAAAACAGGGATTTAAAAAAGATGATGTCGTTTTGCTTAAAGGCTCGCGCTCCATGCGCATGGAGAAAGTATGGGAATTGATTAAAGCGTAGATCCATCAATGACTATTCTTTGCCGAATAAAGAAATTCAAGCCACCCACGGTAGCGAAACGCCGCTAACCACTGCCGCGTCTGTGATTCCGAAATTCCTCCCGCAAGTACGTCTTCTTTATCCAGTCGAATCCCATCACCCGGCAAAAAAAGATATTGGTTGAGGTCACTTGAGACGACCCAGGGGCTCGGCGAAAAGAGCGGTGCATCCCACATGATGTCATCCCTCTTTTTTGTCGCGTCAACGGAACTGGCGAGATCATGAATAAAACTTGCGATTTGCGTCTGAGACGAAAAATCCTTAAATACACTTGGTAGTTTTTCTGTTTGGCCGAGGCGCTCAATGATGCCTCCAGTCAACGTAACTGAGATGTGCGAAAGCAGGCGTTCCCACTTCATAGGGTCATTGGGGTAGTCGTCGCGCCACGGTTGCTCAAGATTGCCGTGATCGCCAGCGACTATAAATATGGAATTATCCCATAAATTTTTTTCTTTTAATGAAGCAACGAACAGCCCTAACGACTCATCAAAATACCGAACTGTGCGATGGGATGGATGTTTAGGCAGGAAGTTCTTCGTTTCGATAGAGGCATCGTCTGGGATGGCCCAAGGAATATGATTTGTGACAGTTAATATAAGCGGCAAGATTACGCGAGCTTTCCCGGAACTCTGAATATCTTGCAAGGTTTGCGCAGTTTTCTCAAACAACGCCAGGTCACTGATCCCCCAGCCAGTTGCTGGGGCATTTTCAGGGAAGTCAGATTTAGTTAAAAATCTTGTTACACCTTGATGACTCCAGAACATGAGTTGGCTGTCAAATCGTTCGTCGCCGCCATGGGACCACAAGGAGATCATATCGCTGCGGTCACGAAATTGCTTGGGAACGCATTCAACATCCAGATCAGGGTAAGATCGCATGAGGGACGTGTCGGTCGCTGAGGGTGTTCCGCACCAGGCCGCTTCCTGGCCTCCGCGGGTTACTGGACCAGAGCTGTAAACGTTCGCAAATTTCACGCCCGTCGACTGTAATCGGTCAAGGTATGGTGTTAGTGATCTGCCATCCTGTGGTCTCGGGCCCACGTCACTTGATCGAAGTGACTCTGACAAAATAATGCCAAGTATGACTGGTTTTTTTCCGCTTGCCATACTTTGAATGGCTGATCGCAGCGTTGCAAGTGGCTGCGGCCTTTGGAAGTTCATTTTGGTATGGTCAAGCCACAGCCAGCTGCGATGGCCTGTTAGCTTGGTGAAGCTCGCTTTTTCGTCCTCGGTCAGTCCTTTGATACGCGGCTTTTTCGTAAAGTTTGCGTAGAGGGACTCCAAGTAGTTTGTTTGGAGAGGTTCGATCACAAACCAATTGATCCGCCAGCGAATGTTTAAAGCGTGACTAACGCACACGACACAAAGTAATCCACCAAGTATGATGTGAAGAGGTCGCCTCGTGACTATCTGGGTCGCTTTTTTGCTCCAGTATGCGAGTGCTGCGGTAACAATGATGATAATTGTCGGGGCAGGGTCAAGAACACTGCTAGAGTTGCTTTTTAAAAACGACGAGTCGATCAAATAAGACAAGTGAAATGGAATAATTTGAAATTTAAAAAATTCCACATAAGATTGATGCCCAGCGGTCAATGCCCCAACTAATACTATGAGCCCAAATCCCAAACGACGTTGCCAACGAGTGGCTTTGGGCGAACGGAAATACTCAAAACCCCAAAGTGGCAGACTTAGAACACCCGCTATCCATACGTCACTCATAAGTCCAACGAGGACTTCCCGCCATAAGATAGCGCTGCGTGGACCATATTGCTGCGCTAGAAAATGCCACGCATAGTAGCGATGCAATAAAAAAATCAAGACTAATGAAATGAAGATTTTTAGTGTTCTGATCATATTATGAAGATAGCATGAAGTTGGCCTACTTTATAAGACCCAGCAATATTTGAAAGGTCGATTCTTGAGCGAGCAAATCCATGGAACCATACAGTTTCGGGTGTCGGGAATGACCTGTGGCGGATGCGCCGCTAAAATAAACTCCACGTTACAAAAAGATCCACGCGTCAATTCCGCCATGGTTGATTTCGTCACCGGAACAGGCGTCGTCACCGGATCCATCAGTGAAGATGATGCGTCTAAATTGGTGAGGAACTTGGGCTATGGATTTCAAAGAGCTAGAGATGGGCAGGATGACCCGCCTACTGCTCCAGGTCCAAATGTTGCAGAATGGCCCATGATTGTGGCCCTGATATTGGCGCTTCCAGTGGTCTTTCTGGCTATGGGTCCTTGGCATTTTCCGTGGTCTGGAGAGATCCAAGCTCTATTAACAAGCTTATTTCTAATGGGTCCTGCCGCGGGTTTTTTTCGCCGCGCTGTCAGCCAAGCTATCCATCGTCATGTAACAATGGATAGCTTGGTCGCTCTCGGTATGTTCAGTGCCTGGGTTCTCTCAGTAGTCCTCGTAATGAATGGGTCGACCCACCTCTATTTTGAGTCGGCAGTTATGATTGGTTTTTTTGTTTTGCTGGGAAAAAAACTCGAGAATTGGGCAAAGCAGCACTCTCTGGAGGAAGTTGAAAAACTTATTCAGCGGAGACCCAAAAAAGCCTTCAAAGTGTTGGAGAACGGCCTACCTGAGGAAGTTTCCATCGGCGACTTCAAGATTGGCGATCACATCTACGTCCGGCCTGGTGACATGTTGCCCCTTGATGGTGTTTTGCTCGATCGCGAGGCTGGATTTGATGAGTCGATAATTACTGGGGAAAGTCAGCCGGTCTTACGAAAGCCTGGAAATTTAGTGCCAGCCGGCGCGATAAACTCGACGGCATTTGGCGTAAACCTTGTGGTCTCTAGAATTGGAAAAGACACCACCATTGAGCAAATAATTCGATTAGTGGAATTGTCGAGCCGCTCTCGCCCACCGGTACAAAAATTAGCGGATCAAATCTCGCTGGCTTTCGTTCCGTCAGTGATTTTTCTTTCATTGCTGACCATGATTGCATGGCGTCTACTCCTTAAGGCTTCGTGGCTCGACTCCCTTGTGACGGCTCTTAGCGTTTTAGTGGTCGCTTGTCCTTGCGCCCTAGGGCTTGCCACACCGGTAGCTTGGATCGCCGGATTGGGTAGGGCAGCTCGGAGCGGAATACTGGTCAGATCCTATGAGGCGTTAGAAACCTTGAGTAAAGTAAATGCCATTGTTTTTGATAAAACAGGAACACTGACCAACGGCCAACCAGAAGTTCTTCAAGCGTTGAACGTTCAAGGGTCAGCCTTTACATCGATTAAGCAGCTCTCGGAGGATGATTTATATGGACTGGAGTTACTTTTTTCGGCTTTGGTTCATTCCAGTCATCCTAATGCACGAGCTATCTCTGCCTGGTTAAAGCGACAACTTGAAGGCCGACAGATTCCGAATAGTAAATTAATTGCTGAAGTACCCGGACAGGGCGCTGAGTGTGAATGTAAGGTTGGTGACTTCAATCACGTTATAAAATATGGGCGACCAGAGTTTGTTGCATTACAGCCACAAATTTTTTTCCTGGAAAAACACGATCCAACGCGCTCCATCGTGGCCGCTTCAATTGACGGAATGCCACGCTTTTTCTTTGAAATGGGAGATGCCGTGCGGGAGGATGCGCTCACCTGCCTCAATGAGTTACTGCACAGAAACTATAAGATTTATATCGCTTCTGGTGACCGAGAGCCGGTAATTCGTCACCTTTTTTCAAAAGTCCCTTTGATTTCAATGGAGAGTTCGGAGCCAAGACCCTTAGGTCATGTTGTCTATCAAGCTGAGATGACGCCTTTGGCAAAGAATAATTTAGTTTTGTCACTGCAAAAATCCGCCAATAAAGTGGCCTTTGTTGGCGACGGGATCAATGACGCCCCGGCACTGGCAGCTGCTGATGTGGCAGTTGCCATGGGCTCTGGTTCTGATCTTGCGGCGGGCCAATCAGGTCTTGTGTTGCGATCAAGGCGGGTTATGGCGGTGGTAGAAGCAATTGATCTGTCAAAGCAGACAACAAAAATTATCCGGCAAAACTTCTTCTGGGCCTTTGCCTATAATGCGGCTGCAGTACCGATCGCAATGTTAGGTTTGATGAGTCCCATGTGGGCGGCCGGAGCCATGGCCATGTCGAGCCTTTCCGTAGTCCTCAACGCGTTACGGCTAAGACGGTAGGCCTTCAAGCCAACCCCGCTCGAGGGCTTCAGCGATTGTTTTGCAGACGGCTCGCGCTCCCGCGGTCAGCATATCTTCGGCCTTATTTTGCGTCAAAATCCCGATGGGAAACATTCCCGCTTTTACAGCCGCCTGTAATCCGTGTGGACTATCCTCGAATACGATTATTTGGGGATGCTTCAAGACACTGATTTGAAGTTTGCGAGCGCATTTCAAGAACACGTCGGGCGCTGGCTTTGGGTTTGCGACATCGTCAGAGCCAAACAGATGTGGAACTTTGATGTCCAGTCTTGCAAGTGTATTTTCGATGAAACTTCGCGGGGCGTTACTGGCGATGCCGAAGGGGATGCCCCCCGCGCTGAGTCTTTGAAATGCTTCTTGTGCGCCGGGTAAAAGTTTAATGGCGAATTCGTTACCTTTTAAAACTTCGCGCTTCATCTCAGCCAACTGCGGTGCAGTGGTTGGTCGACCCGCTCTTGTTGATAGGATTTCAGCGATCGCAATCGTCGATCTTCCGGCTAGACCAACCGTATCAACCAATTCTTCGCCATAAAAAGTTTTATAGCTGACCTGCCATGCAGCTAGGTGAATCGCTAAGCTATCGACCACTACGCCGTCAAAATCAAAAATCACGCCAGCTGGTTTAATTTTTTGGGCCATAGGTTTCAAAAACTCGAGTTTAGGCAAAAAACATAGCAATACCTGTGCAACTTCGACTATCTTAAGTTAACCCTCGAACTATTCGTGTGCAAGGGGAGTCCGGAGAACAGTGACTTATTTTTCTGCTGAAGCTAAACGTCTCATATTAATTGTCGTGGCTATAACCGCGACAACTCTTCCGCTCGATCAGCTTTCCAAGCAGTATGCAAAAAGCCATTATCTACTGGTCGAAGATCAGTCTGACAGCACCATTTATCAAGGCCGAAGGGAGGAGCTTGTGGCTTTCGGCTCTGAACGGATATGGCTATCGTTGAGCAAAACATACGTGAGAAATCACGGGGCATCTTGGGGTGTTTGGTCTAATCTAAATGAGCTTTGGCGTAGACCAGTGATCTTAGTCATGGGCCTTGTGGCAACAATGGCGTTATACTTTGTCGCCGTTCGTCTCTTGAAATCAGACCACTATTACCCAGCCTTCTCCCTGTGTGGCGTCATTGCCGGATCTTTCGGTAATATGCTGGATAGGTTGCGATTAGGTTACGTTGTTGATTTTTTGACTTTAAAATTTGGGGCGGACTCGCTGTCATATGCCCTGCCGAGTTTTAATGTGGCTGATATTGTTATTATTTTAAGCCTAATTTGCTTGATCTCCACAATCCATGTGCCGTCCCGACCTGAGCCTAAAGGCCCCTGATTTTTTGTGACTATTTTCTAAGACTATCGGCACTCACCTGCTAGAATTAGAGAACAAAATTCACGACCAATTAAATGGGTAAATCCCTAGTTGGTTCATCGTTAGGATACGGCAGTTTAATGCAAGTTCGACACTTTATACTCTGGGGCATTATCGGAGGCTTTTTAAGTCAGTCCGAAAGGCTCGACGCTCGCAACATGGATGTTCTTCGCACATCGTACGAGCGTCTCCAGTATCGCGCCGAAAAGTCAAAAGAAGCTTTGAAAAAAATGGACGTAGGGTCGATCCCGCAACGTGAAGAAAAAGCTGTCGCGTTATTCTCCCGTGGGTTGGCGGCTTTCGAAGAAAATCCCAAAGAGGCAGAAGAAAGTTTTGCCGCTGCTCAAAAAGT
>JBIJBX010000081.1:0-9599 GCA_044344995.1 Oligoflexales bacterium
GTTTGAATTGATTACCAACTTTGCCAGTCGTCAAACCAAGATCACACCCAACTCCAGCGCCTCTCAGGGTATTTGCCAGTTCAAGGGCTGACGTCACAGCATCTTCTGTGGCAATTGCGATAAACACCATATCCCCATGTGGCTTGGTGATTTTACCCATTTCTTCTAAGCCAGCCAGCAAGCGGTCAAGTCCGATTGACCCGCCGACACCCGGTAGCTCACGATTGGTAAATCTGGCCGCAAGATTGTTATAACGACCTCCACTACTGATGCTGCCAAAACCAGGCAGGCTATCTAAAGTGGTCTCAAACACGACCCCAGTGTAATATCCCAGCCCCCTGGCAATCGACAAATCAAGGCGGATACTGCCACCTGGTTTCTGCTTCACCACACTCCGCATAATATTCATCAAGAGATCCATTCTTGATAGCTCAGACATGGCCTCAGGATTACTTGCAAGCATTGATTTCATCCAAGCCTTTTCGGTGTCACTGTTTTCATCTTTGGATGTCAATCCTTTGATTAATTCACGTAACTTGACATGATTCGATGGCGACAATTTGGCAAGCAATTCGACGACTGCATCGGTGCCAATTTTATCAAGTTTATCCAAAGCGATGAGGGCTTGGGTTTCTGTTTCCTCAGAAATCTCGGGAAATACAGCACCGAGCAGGGCTGACAATAACTTTCGATTGCCAATACGAATCGTAAAACCGCCGATATCAAAGTCATTTAGAATGCGGTAAAAGCAGCTAATAATCTCAGCGTCTGCATTAACACTATCGACACCGATAATATCTAAATCACACTGACAAAACTCCCTATATCGCCCTTTTTGAGTATTTTCGCCCCGCCAGACATCGCCGATTTGGAGTCGCTTGAAAGGAAATACAAGCTCACCCTGATGCTCTGCAACAAACCGCGCGAAAGGCACTGTCAGATCAAATCGCATCGCTACCTTACGACCGCCATGATCTTCAAAACGGTAAACTTGCTTGTCGGTCTCTTCGCCACCTTGGCCCAATAATGTCTCGGCATACTCGAGTACCGGGGTACCAATTTCTCTGAAACCCGCAAGCCTGGCGTGCTGCCTAATTTTTGACTGAAAAAGAGAGCGCGCCTCCATTAAATCAGGCAGATAATCGCGAAATCCCTTCAGACGCCGAGGCTCGATTTTCTTAACGATAGTGGTCATTTCTTAACCTCTAACAAAAAACCTAAGAATGCCGTAGGTTTTTGGGAAAGACCCTAATATGACGATCTAAGGCAAAATGTGCAAGTCGTTGAATTTGGTCCTTGGGGGCACTCAAGACGGCGTGGATTTTTACGCCCTAATGGTCTAGAATTATTTGCACATTTTATACTTTCCAGCCATCACAGATGGAGGCTTCGACCATGGGAATCATGAACATTGCTTTTGCGCTACTGACCGCCGCTGTGTTTGTCTATTTTGGCTTCAACCTCAGTCGAACCTGGGCGCACGTTCAATTAGGAAAAGGCACCGACGACAAAAGATCGGACGACATCCCAAGGCGGATCAAAGAAACGCTAAGTTTTGGTTTGCTACAGCAGAAGATGTTTAAAGACCTGACGGCTGGCATCATGCACGCTTTCATTTTTTGGGGTTTCGTGACCGTAACCATCGGTACTGGCGAAACTCTGCTATCGGGAATTGTTCCTGGGTTTTCCTATCAATGGTTTTTGGGGCATGGTGATCTCTACAAGGTCTACATGCTCTCACAGGATTTTGGTAACTGCATTGTCGCCCTAGCAATCACCTACGCCATCGCGCGTCGTCTTTTCTTCCCACCCTCAAGATTTCAGGGACTTTCGAAAGCCAGTCGTGTTGACGCCTATATTGTTTTGAGTGCGATTTTGGCGCTCGTGGTTACAACCATGATTTATCTTGGCGCCAAGGCCGGACTAGCCGATGAACATGCGGTCCCCCGCGATTACCTGCCGCTGTCTTGGTCCATGGCCAGCTCCGTGGCCGGAATGTTTGGAATCGAGACACCCGAAGGGTATAAGGGTTTTTATAACTCGTGGTGGTTTATACACTGCTTAGTTCTTTTTGGATTCACTACTTTTCTACCGTTCTCAAAGCACCAGCATTTGATTTGGGTCTGGCCAAATATATTTTTCCGAAGTCATAAATCCCGTGGTCGTCTTCGACCCATGGAGTTTAAAGATGATGCTGAGTCATTTGGCGCCGGTAAAATGGAAGACTTCTCCTGGAAACAACTTTTGGATGGCATGACCTGCGTCGAATGTGGCCGATGCACAGAACAATGCCCGGCAAATCTCACTGGAAAACCGCTAGATCCACGCAAGATCATCCATCATCTCAAAGATACGCTCCATGACGCCATAGCGAACAATGACCCAGCGAAACGCAAAACGCTTATTGGGGACGATTCCGCGCCAGGGATCGTGCATCGCGACGAACTCTGGAGCTGTACAACTTGCGGCGCCTGCATGGAGGCTTGTCCACTTTACATCGAGCATATTCCAGCGATCGTCGACATGCGTCGCTATATGACGTTAACCGAGGGTAATTTCCCTGCAGAACTTACCAACACCTTTAAAAACTTGGAAAATAACTTTTCCCCCTGGGCGATGCCCCACAGCGAAAGAGGCAAATGGGCTGACGGCCTCGGCGTGACAACGATGGCGCAAAAAAGTGACGTGGAATATTTGTTTTGGGTAGGCTGTGCTGGTAGCTATGATGACCGCTACAAAAAAGTCAGCAAGTCGATCGTTAAAATCATGCAAAACGCTAATGTCAGCTTCTCCATTCTGGGAACTGAGGAGAAATGTAACGGCGACACGGCACGTCGTCTCGGAAACGAATATCTAGCCAACATGGCCATCCAGGAAAACATCGAAACATTCAAAAAATATAACGTGAAAAAAGTTGTTACTGGATGCCCACACTGCTTCAACACCATCAAAAATGAATATCCAGACTTCGGATTTGAGGCTGACGTCATTCATCACAGCCAGCTTATTTCTGATCTCGTCAATTCGGGAAAAGTAAAGCCGTCTCAAGTCCCGGCTGATGCGACAAAGGTCACCTATCACGACAGCTGCTACCTCGGGAGGCACAATGACGTTTACGAGCAACCTCGAAACGCTATTGCAGCCGCTACTAAGGCGGAAGTTACGGAAATGCCTCGCAGCAAAGAAAAAGGCTTTTGCTGCGGCGCAGGCGGTGGCCGCATGTGGATGGAAGAGCACATTGGCAAGCGCGTCAATGTTGAAAGAGCCCAGGAGGCTATCAAAACTGGCGCCAGTACCGTTGCGACGGCTTGCCCCTTCTGCATGACCATGATGACAGACGGGATCAAGGGCGAAGGTAAGGGCGAACAAGTGGCGGTTAAAGATATCGCGGAAATTATAGCGGACTCGATCTAATCGCATTCTTGAGGGAAATTTTATGAAAATACAACACGCGATATATTTACTTATTTTGGCGCAAGCCTTTACCACCTCTTTGTTTGGCGCGGTCAAAAACACGAAGACCAAGTCCTATAAACTCACCGAAGCAAGCAATGGGATGGCCATTCTAACGGTAGAGATGCCAAAAGTGCCCCTCGCCACGATTGTTTTGGTGGCCAAAGCTGGCGCCATGACTGAGCTACCGCAGACTAACGGTCTGACGCACGTGTGGGAACATATGTTTTTCAAAGGTAATAAGCGGCTTCCCAATCAAGAAGCTTTTAATAAACGCATCCGACAACTGGGAATCACCTACAATGGTGATACGAGCGCTGAAATGGTGCGTTATTATTTTACTCTGCCGTCTAAAAATCTGGATGAAGGGCTTCAGTTTATGGCTGACGCCATCGCAACACCATTGTTGGACAACAAGGAGCTCGAACGAGAGCGGGTCGTTGTTTTAGACGAGTATGACCGTAATGCCAGCCAGCCAGGCTTTGATCTTTATAATATTGAACGAATGATTATTTATGGAAAGCAAGAGTATTTGCGAAACCCACTCGGCAGAAGAAAAATAATTGAGAACACGTCGCGAGACCAACTGCTCGAGATTAAAAAAGACGTTTTTGTCCCAGGAAACTGCGCCCTCATCGTATCAGGCAACGTTGAATCTGGTAGCGTGACCGCAATGGTCAACAAACATTTCACTGACTGGAAGACGCCTGCCGATTGGAAGCCTATAAAACGTGGGCCTTTTGGCGACTTTCCACCAACAACCGACGTGGTTAAAACTCATCCCTTAGCCCAGAATGTAAACCAGCAGTTCACGTGGAAAGGCCCTCGCACTTCAATTGAAAAAGCTGACACATGGGCTGCTGACATTTTGCTGCAATTGCTCGAGCATCGTTCCGGCAAATTCTTCAAGACTTTTATTGATAGCGGATTAACCTTGGGCGCAGGTCTTTCTTACCACACCCAGAGTCAGGCTGGTGAACTGGTACTTTACGCAGTTTCCACCCCTGAAAAAGCCCGCGAAGCAAAAGCTGAATTGCTGCGGCAGCCGAATCTTTGGATAAAACCAGGTTATTTCACCGTCAATCAACTAGCTGACGTCCGCCGCAAGCAGCGGATCAACTACAAGATGGATCTTGATCGCCCAAGTGCCTATGGGAAAAATCTAGCTTTTTGGTGGGCCACCAGCGGTATGGATTATTACGACAATTACATCGCTAACATGGAAAAGGTTTCACTCGAGGACATCAGAAAATTCATAAAAAAATACTTCATTAATAAACCATATGTTGGGATCACACTGATCAATCCAGAAGATGCGAAAGTCGCCAACTACTCAGACAACTCGGCTCCGTTTGTTGAAAAATACCTTCAAAACTACTAAAACCCATCACAACAGGCCTTAAACAAGATGAAATTTAAATTGAAAATTATCAATTTTACTTTATGCGTGGCATTACTTGCCCTCACTCAAACCGTCAGCCATGCGCAGGAGACCAATTTAACGTCGATCGAAAAGCTACGTAACGGAATACCGTTCGTTATAAGAGAAACACCTGGCGGCGAAATCGTCACATTGTCAGTCACTTTCATGAGTGGCAGCGCGGATGAATCCTTCAATCGACGGGCGATTAACCAGCTGGCGCTGGACACCATGACCTACGCGACAAAAAGTTTCAGTAAACAGAAAATTTTTGCCCTAACAGAAAAAAACTCCATTGGCATTAACTGCGGCGGTGGTGTGGAAGCCAGCCACTGTAGCGCACAAACGCTCAAAGAGTATCTACCCCAAGCAGTTGATTTGCTGGCATCTGTGGTGACAGAACCTTCGTTTAACCAGGACGACGTTACCCTTGCAAAGCAGCAGCGAGTTGCTGAATTTCAGCGAGAAATGCAAAATCCAGAGTCACAGGTCAACGCTTTGGTTAATAGTATCTTCTATGAGCAACAACATCCCTATAGACTTCTGCCACAAGACGGGATTCAACAGATCCAGGGCCTAAAATCTGCTGATTTAAAGGCCTACCATAGTAGCTTGGTGGATTCTTCAAACATGTTTATAACCTACGCTGGACCTAAGCTGGGGAATAACATCAAAAGCGCCATCCAACGTAAATTTAGCAAAATCCCGAAACGGGATCGGCCGAAAAAAATCGTTGTTGCGCCTGCGTTTGATCCGGCTAAGAAGTTGGCTTTTGAGCATCGCGATATCCCTACAGCCTATATTAGAATGAAGTTTAACGCCCCTTCGATTACCGCTAAAGACGCCGCTGCCGCAGATCTAATGTTCGAAATTCTAAGCGAACGCCTGCAAGAAGAAGTGCGCACAAAGCGCAGCCTTTCCTACGCTGTTTACGCTGGAACCATTCAGTACAATCAAGGCATCGGCATGATTTCAGTTTCAACCTCGAAGCCTAAAGAGACAATCGACGCAATCACTGCCGTTGTAAAAAACTTTAAAGAAAAGGGAGTTACCGCTGAGGAGCTCAGTGAGCAGCGCAATGTCTTTACTACCAGCTATTTTCTGACCTTGGAAAGCCAAAACAGCCTGGCTGGCGCACTCGCTTCATTTCAAAACTATTTTGGCAACGCAAAAAAACTCTATGATCTGCCGGATCAGCTGGCTAGCGTCACCCCCGCTGATGTTTCACGCATTGCCAAGGAGTGGCTTAAAAATTTCAGAGTTGGCGTTGTTTATGACAAAAGCAAGTTCGACGCCAAGTGGCTTCAACAACTAGACACGCTCTAGAAAGCCGTAACGCTAAAGGCTGAACAAAGTTTTGATGCCCTCAAGACCCAAGGCAAAGAATGCTCCGAAAAACACGACATTTAGAATCGCCAAAGTGTAGCCCATAATGATTAGTACACCATCACGCTCAATGCTACCGATGGCCAACACAATGATTGCAAGAGCTGGGGGAAAATTAAAGCCAGGAGGCATGGGCAAGCCTAGTAATATCGCTAACAGAGAAATGACCGCACCGTTGAATTTAACGAAACCAGGATGACGGGCGAAAAATCTGAGGCGTGGTTTAATAATCGTTTCAGTTCGAAGCAATATTTTCCCAAGCAACTCCAATATTCGCGCAACTATATGTGTCGAGATCTGACGCTGCCTCCAGCTCTTTGGCACCCATGGATCTTTTCCCAGTAAAATCTGCGAACCCGCAAATCCGATGACCAAGCCAAAGACAGTGGATAGTCCTGGCAAAGGCACAGGCAGCAAGAACGGGATCGAGAAAACAAGACAAACCATCATGTGACCATAGAGACTTAACTCGTGTAAGAACTCTCCCAAACTGAGAGACTCTTTTTTGCAAACGATCAAAAGTCGCTGCACTACCGCGGACAGACGTACTGCCAACTCTGGTGCGTTGGCGTTGTCCACGGGTTCTTGATCGGGAGAGGTAGGTGTCATGAGAATCCTAATTATTTTAGTTAGCCGACCAGGTGGCGGAATCTAATAGAATCGTCACGGGGCCGTCATTAACGAGGCTAACTTCCATATCAGCCCCAAATCGCCCCGTAGCCACGGGCAAATTCTTCATGCGAAGCTCCCCGATAAATTGCTCATAAAGCTGGTTCGCTTTCTCTGGTTCTGCCGCATCCGTGAAGCTTGGTCGTCGACCGCGGGAACAATCCGCATACAAGGTGAATTGACTCACCACTAAAATTGAACCCGAAACATCAAGTACGGATAAGTTAAAACGACCCTCAGCATCGGGGAACAGCCGAAGACCGGTGATCTTGTCGACGAGTTTCATAGTTTCAGCCCCCGAATCTCCACGCGCGACGCCAAGGAGCACCAGCCAGCCAACCCCAATTTCACCAATGATTTCAGAATCTACTCGTACCTGGGCTGATTTTACGCGCTGGATTAAGGCCTTCACTGGACAACCCCCTTACTCTATTTATATAGTCGTCTGCGACACGCCTTACTTTGAAGACTGCCGATTAGGCCGAAGGCTCTAACAAGTTTGGCGTTTTTTGGGAAAAAGAGCGATAAAAATTCGCCCAAGCTTAGATTTTTTGTCGAGTTGAATCCGATTTTATGACATAACAACGCGGCTTCGTCGGAGTGTTATGTTTTGGCAGAAACAGATCGACAAAAGCCTAGTGTGATAGCCAGATCCCGGATGGTGCCCGCCTGCGAACCCCGCCAGGACCGGAAGGTAGCAACGGTACCAGGATCTGGCAGGTGTTCGGTGCATCTGGCTATCACTCTGGGCTTTTAGTTTAAACAGGAACACCCTATGAACGCCTCAAATTACCTGCCCCTTGCACGCAAGTACCGGCCGACAACTTTCAGTGAATTATGTGGGCAAGGGCCAACTTCCGCGGCGCTTGCTAATGCCATAAAGTTGGGACGCGAACCTCACGCGGTGATCTTCAGTGGTGTCAGGGGCGTCGGAAAAACCACCTCAGCCAGGCTCTACGCAAAGGCCCTGAATTGTGCGAAGCGAGTTGGCGCTGAACCCTGTAATGAATGTGAGAGCTGTGTTGCTATAAACGTTGGTAACCATGAAGACGTCATGGAAATCGACGGTGCTTCAAACACAAGCGTCGACGACGTTCGAGCGCTTCGGGAAACTGTCGCGTATGTACCGCAGAGGTCGCGCTTCAAAGTCTACATTATCGACGAAGTTCATATGTTATCGCAAAGCGCTTTCAATGCGCTTTTAAAAACCCTGGAAGAACCTCCAGCACACGTGGTTTTTGTATTTGCGACAACTGAATTGCAAAAAATCCCACAAACGATCATGAGTCGCTGCCAGGTTTTTCACTTGCAAAAACTGAGTCTCGTCACGATTCGCGAGCGCTTGACGCAAATTCTTAACACCGAGAATATTCCCTATGAGGAGAAGGCTATCGTAGCTATCGCGCGCGAGGGTCACGGTTCTATGCGCGACGCGCTGACCTTGCTTGATCACGCCATTGCCGTCGGTGATGGTAAAGTCACGGCTAAGGCACTTGAAAAAATCATCTCCCACGTTTCTTCATCGTCCTATCTCCAACTGCTTGCCGCTCTTGTCGGACGCGAGCCAAACAGGGTCATTGACTGTTTGGATAAGCTCGAGGACGCAGGAGTCAACATGAAGGACGTTGCTGAAAAAACGGCCTCTATGGCTCGGCATGCATTTATCGTCCGCGATGTTGGCGTTGAAACTATCGATTTTAAATCCATTGGCTTTGATGACGATGAATGCCGTCATTTAAGTGAGCTAGCTCTCAAGGCTGGTCCAGCCGATCTCAATCGAATTTTTAGAACTCTTGCTAAAGCAAGCCTGGATCTTGATGGCTCAGAAATTGATCGCTATATCCTGGAAAATTATGCACTCGAATGGTGTCTAGATCCAGGCATCCTTATGACAAAGACTACCCTCACGGGGCACGCGCTAGAGCATGCAAGTCAAACAGGGCTGCCTGCCACAAAAACCGTTGTGTCTAAAAATGACCAAAGCGGCGCAAAGCTCACCGTAGCGGGCATTCGACAGTCCTTGAACACCAAGTCGACCACCTCCGCCCAGGAAGATCTAACGAGCGAAAAAAGTAATCCTCCGCCAAAACTAGCGGCACCGACACAAAAGCTTGAAACAGCGCAGGCCAAGCCCTCGCCGATAGATACGACTAACCAAAAACACAACGGTTTACCAGGCACGTGGCGCGAATGCGTCGAGGCCTGGAAAAAGCATAATCCGTTACAAGCAAAAAAGTTGGAAGACGCTCATCCGATAACCTACTCCTCTCAAATGATTGAATTAGTCATTCCCCCAGATAGTTTTTTATCAGCGACTTTATTGAAAGCCGAGGAGCAGAAAAAACTCAGGGAATCATTTGCCACTTTGTTTGGATTTACAGCGCCGATTGTTTTCAAGGCCAAAACGGCAGAATCGGGGACTGAGGCATCAACTCCAGCAGCTTTGCCCGAGAGTCTTAAGTCTATTCATTCGCGAGAAAACATCGCTAGGAAAGAAAAAGTAACCCACGACGCCCAAAATAATCCAATAACTCAAGACGCCATCAAGCTATTTAATGCTACAATAGAGTCAGTCGAACTAAGTTCTGAAACTCAGGGCTAATCGACAACATCTTAAATCAGGAATTTGCGTCAAGTGGCTTTTACAAATTTTGAGACACAAGAAATTCAT
>JBIJBX010000308.1:0-2605 GCA_044344995.1 Oligoflexales bacterium
AAGGCCCTTAGAAGTGCCAAAGAACCCTCGAACGACGCTTTTCTTTCTTCTACCACAAAGTCTGTCTTTGAAGGCAATCCACCGTCAACGACCCACTTTTTAATACGGATCTTACTGTCAGTTAGATCACCCAACGGTGCGTCGACCGTCCATTTATCGGCAGACGGATTACCTGAAACTATTAGCTGATATTCTTTAAGAATTTTTTTTGACTCAAAGTCATCGGCAAGTTTTTGTCTCACCTGATGATTGGCACCGCACAAAACGATACCGCTAGTTTCTCGGTCAAGGCGATGTACCGCTGACCATTCTTCACCCACGGTCGTACTTAGAACGTGGGCAAACGTATTCTTCCGGTAGGCACCGTTTTCATGCATGGGAAGATTCCCAGGCTTGAAAACCGCCATGACCCCTCCTGACTTCCAGAGCACCTTAATATTTGTATCTGCCTCGGGCTCTTCGATTTCAGGATGATAGAAATGCAGCACATCCATCAGTTTAAGTTTGTAGTTCGACTTCACCGGCTGTCGGTTGATCAGTACCTGCCCCTGTTGCATGCGCTTTTGCCAGCCATTGCGGGTCAAAAAAGGGTACTGGCGCGAGAGGTACACATCCACTCGCAACCCGGCAAATGGGCTACCAATAGGAGCCCCGAGTCCTCGCCAAGTATCGTTAAAATTTAGAGAAATTCCGTCCATACGCTGGTCTGTGGATACTCCAAGTCAGGAAATTTGGAAAGTATCTAATTTTAAAGAATTTTTAATAAAAAGTAACTATTTTATTAAAAAGTTTGACTTTTTTTATTACTTTCTTTATTCTTCAGCCTCAATCGGTCTGAGCCATTGGCTTCTTGATCGGTTATAAGAGAATCTTATGGCTTAAACCATAATCGCATCTAGCTGAAGCTGTAGTTATTGAATGGAGGTTGTTTCGTCATGCGATCTATTATCTCTAACCCATCATTTGCGGGCGCCCTATTGGTGGCTTCGTTTTTGTCGGCAAGCTGCGGAGCCAATGCTTCGAAGTCCAACAAAAACCAACCAAACGGCGACAACAATAATGGGCCGATCATAACAAACCCAAGCTACGTTGATACGACGCCAAGATTGAACCTCAAGGTTCTGTCCTATAACGCTTATATGCTGCCAGCTGACAATTTAGCATTAGCGACATCGGACCAACGTTTGTACTTTCTACCGGATGCGCTCGCCCGCACGGATGCCGACATAATCATTTTGCAGGAAATCTGGACGGATAAGGCCCAGCAGTCCCTCAAAACAGGCATGCAGGCCAAAGGATACCAAGGCTATCTTCTTGACTCAAAAAGCTTGGTGCCGCCATTTTTCCTTGGCAACGGTCTAATGATTTTTGCCAAGAATACCATTAGGGCTGCAGGTCAACCCGAGTTCCTAGGGTGGCGTGAAAGTGCTGGATTTGACCGCGCTGCCAAAAAAGGTGCGCTACGGGTACCTTTTGAGGTTCAAGGAATTGGTAGAATTGAAGTCTATAACGCGCACACAAGCTTCTTACCTTGGGACGCAAATAATCATGACTACAATTATACCGAAAAAGACGTTCTATTATCTCAGATCCAACAATTGGCTGAATGGGCACGTCAATCCACGGCCAACGTGAAACTCCTCGGTGCCGACTTGAACACTGCCCCCTTTGTTTGGGACCGTGCTCGGGGTGGTTTCGATGGTACACGCGCCAATGGATTCTATGACCGCATTCGCCAGGTTTTCGATGATCCATTTGCCCACGTCAAACCCGAATGCCCATTTACCTGCGACACTTGGGATAATCAAAACAACGCTCTTATCGCAAATGGTTTGTTTGGATCAAGAAACGGCTCACTCTATTCGCCTGAGCCCAATGCCAAGTACGACTACGTCATGTTCGCTGGTGCTGGAACACGAGTTATCAAAACAGGAACTGCGATGCACGAGAACTTCAATCTCACGTACAACAGCAAACAAATAGCAGCACCGCTGTCAGACCACTTCGGCATCATAACCGAACTAGCCATACCTCTGCAGACACCACTTTGATCTGCCAGAAATAAAAGCTCAAGGGCCGTGAACTTCGCTTCAAAAGCAGTTCACGGCCCTTAAAATTTTCCTAACTGAAAACGACCAAAAACGAGTAAATCAATTCATCTGTCGAAGCTGATCGTTAAAGGGCTTGGTGATCATGGGAGCGTTATCTGCGGTCATCTGAAGCACTTCTGCCGGAGTCACCGCTTTGACTTTCTTGCCCGTACGTCGTTCCCACTCGAACACGCAGGTGTTTCTTCTGCCGGGAAGAATGTAGGTTGAGCACTGGCGTCCATAGGTATCCTCCGGATTTCCACCACCTAGTGCCTCACCATAAACCGCCTGATTACGCGTCTCTTGCGCGTGATTCAAAGAGTTAAAACTCACCCCAACGCCAGCATAAAGCCCACCGTTTGAGGCTTGCACTACGGCCAAGCCATATTGCTCAGCTGACTTTAAAGCAACGGCCGCATCGGCAGCAATAGCCTTGGCGTAAGTCCCAACTGTGAAAGAACCATTTTGCTTCCAAGTAGTCGCAAGATTCTGATCGGCGACAAACACCACCGTTT
>JBIJBX010000054.1:0-13252 GCA_044344995.1 Oligoflexales bacterium
GACTTCGGTTTTAGCTGGGTGGACGTTGGCATCAACCAAGCTGGAATCAATAGATAAAAATACCGCTGCCACAGGGTAGCGCCCCCGCAACAGATGACTGTGATAACCGCGCAAAACGGCAAAACGAAAAGATTTATCTTTGATCCAGCGGCCGTTGACAAATAAGAACATATCTTTCGAACTGGCTCTCTCGACTCCAGGAGCGGAGATCAACGCGGTCATTTGCCCCCACTGGGACTCGCCTTCAACATAGATCATATCAAGGCCAGCATCACCTCGCATGACTTGGGAAAATCTTTTGCGAAGGCGTTTTTCAGCGTCTTCATCACCGCTCCCAACTGCTGCTGGGGCACGCAATGTTTCTTTGCCGTTATGAATCAACGTAAAATCAATCTGAGGATTGGACAATGCCAAGGCCTGCAAAAGCTCCGAGATGGCAGCATACTCAGATCCCGATGCTTTCAGGAATTTTTTTCTGACTGGTATGTTAAAGAATAAATCATCACATATGATGGTCGTACCACCAGAGCTTTGCCATGGCGCTGATGCCATATCTGAGTCCCCAGTGATCTGTAACTTCACGCCGTCACTCTGACCCTGCTCGCATGTCATCAAGGTAAATCGACAAACAGCAGAAATAGAGGCTAGGGCCTCCCCTCTAAACCCCATGGTGTTTAGATTAAATAAATCCTCAGCCGATTTAATCTTTGACGTAGCGTGACGCAAAAGTGATTTCTTTGCGTCAGATGGAGACATGCCGCAGCCATTATCTGAGACCAAAATTCTTTTTTTTCCGCCGTCTTGAATATCAACGGTGATTTTCGTCGCCCCAGCATCGATTGCGTTTTCCACAAGCTCTTTAACGACGCTGCACGGGCGTTCCACAACTTCTCCGGCTGCGATTTTGTTGATTAGATGGTCGTCAAGCAGTTGAATTCGGTCCATGAGTTACCCCAAACACATTAAACAAAAGACAATATTAGGCTTAGTCGGAGAAGATTACCTGAGGCGAAGCCGTCTTCCAACAGTTTATGAGCATTGGTATGCACCGTATTTTTTCCATTATTTTCAGCTGGTTAATTAAAACACCCTGGTTGACTTTCTTGCGCCACAGGGTTAAAACCTCCCAACTTATGAAAGTCACCTACGAAACCAGTGCCGCAAAAGCCATTCAACTACCCGTCATGTCCCTGCCAGAGATCGCTTTCATTGGGCGATCGAACGTGGGAAAGTCGAGCTTACTCAACTCACTGCTGAATTTTAAGGGTCTTGCTCGAACAAGTCGTACGCCTGGCCGCACGCAAATGGCCAATTTTTTCCGTGTTGCTGATCAATACTATTTTGTTGATTTACCTGGTTATGGTTTTGCATCAGGGTCCAATCGCGATCATGAGGCGTGGCAGGAGTTAATGCAAGCCTATCTCAGACGCAATGTCATCAAACATTTTTTATTCTTGTGGGATCCTAGGCGTGATCTTGTGCAGATGGATCTTGAGCTGGCTCGAGAGCTTGGCAGCCGAGCGCCGGTGACCCTTGTATTAACTAAAATTGACAAATTATCTCGATCAGAATTCGGCCAACGAAAGTTATTTCTTGAATCCGCCCTGCGCAGCAGCGGCGTGAACCTTAAATCAACCTTCGGCGTCTCATCACTTAAAAAAACTGGAATGCCAGAATTACTTGCGGACATTTTGGTGTAGGATCAATGATCCGACAATTAAACGGGCTTCAAGCCTAAAATAGTCCCACGTAGGGAAATCGAAGGCTGGCAAAAATTTAAAGTTAAATAAATAGTGCCGCCCTTCACGACTGGCGTCGTCTGAGGCACGCCAATACAGCACCCTCCAACAGAAATATCGTCCAAGAGCACGTCTATCTCTTGCTGGGGAACTTTCATCGTCGCCTCGGTAATCACGCGAATATGGACATTGGTTAATTTAACCCGGAAAGTTTCTCGCTGTTTTTTTTCATGTGTATCCGGCTCATCGTAGCGGGCCTGTTTTTGCGCAAGCTCTCTTGTCAAAAAAGCACGTAATGCCGTCTCATCCGCATCTGACATCTTCTCGAATTTAACCGTGATAAATTTCAGAGTCTGCATATTCATGATTTAACCGTTCAACCTCGGCGAAGCTGCACTAAGATTAATCGGCCCCTGTTGCGTTGCCAATATATTATCCTCGATTCTAATACCACCAAATGGCGCGAGCAAATCAATGCGATCACGGTCTAGAAATTTCCCATGTTCACTCTGAAAAGCACCCTTGAGCAGGGAAGGGATAAAATAAATCCCAGGTTCAATGGTTAATACTTGACCCTGGGAAATGGCCGATGTGTTTCTTAAATACTTATTATTAGTAGCTGGTGCTTTCAACTTCATCCCCACGTCATGCACTTGCAGGCCTAGGGAATGCCCGAGCCCATGCGGAAAGAAAACACGGGTGAGGCCATTTTCCACAGCCATCTCACGTGAACATTTAATAACTCCTGCACCGATCAGGGCATCTGCGATGTACTGATGACCCGCGTTATGCAGCTCTTCATACTGTTTGCCAATCTTGACGTCAGCAACCAGTCGTTGCTGAAGCTGATCCACTTTCTTAATCAAACTACGAAACTCAGAGGCAGCCTTGCCATCCCCCCGAACCCATGTTCTGGTAATGTCACTGGCATAGCCATTGAACTTAGCGCCCGCGTCCACCAAGAGGGACAAGTCACCTGTTTTGGCGCTGCCTTCGTAGTTCACATGGTGCAGAACCCCGGCATTAGCGCCCACTGCCACGATACTTCCGTAGGGAAGCGTAAAATCCGTTTGTCTCGTGTTGGCTAAGTATAAAAGTTGCAGATCAAGCTCACTCACTGGCCCTTGCGAAAATTTATCTCGCAGTGACGCATGACCGCAGGCAGCTGTTTCATTTGCAATTAAGATGCACGCCACTTCAAACTCTGATTTCAAGGTTCTCAAAAAATCAGCGGCCGTAAGTACATCGTCCCGGTTGCACTGATCACTGGATAGCCCCAATGCCGCAGCCAGCTGCAAGTCGTCACCAATATAGGTGGCTAGCGGCGGCAGCTGGACGGCCGCGAGATCTATAACCTGTTCAGTTCGAAACGATGTCGGATTCCAAAAAGGATTTTGACTACCAGGACTATCCCAAAAAGAATCATGTCGCTTAGTATAAAGCCTGGGCATGGAATCGATTTGAAAAACTAGTAGGGCTTGTGTCTCCTCATAGGGAAGCCAATGGTTAAAATGGGGAGTGAGAACCGGTGGCCAATATTGATCATCGCGCGAATATTTGAGATTTTGTTTGCCCGAGTGAATAACGACAGCACCTAGACCCAATCCTTTTAAAATTCCACTCCATGCTGCACGAAGGCGCTCCACATGTTGGCCATGCAAGGATTTCCAATCAAAGCCATGAGCCCCGCGCAAAGGTAATCTTCCACACGCGGTTGCCTGAAAAAGCTCTAAACTTGCCCGATCCAAAAGATTTTTCCTCTCAATTTCTGACGCAAAATAATGACACTAGCCTAAAACGTGGTCCCAACTCCAAACTGCAAGGCAAGAGCGAACCATCCCCTGCGCACGTTCACAGCGTCAACCGCTCCATCAAATGATTTATCAGCGTCTGCCGTCTCCTCATCATAGGATAGCTTCCCACTGGCGTCGATGCCGAATAAACCGATTGGAAGTGACGCATCAGCGCCCGCCGAGAAGAGCCAGCGACCAAAGTAGCGCTGCCAAGTTACAATCAACGGTAACTCCAACGCATGGGCTCTGATCGTCCCATCAACCAGGTTTCCGACTGCTGCCCCGACTTTTTCAGATTTAAATTTCGCCTGCATAAAATCATAGCCCACACCTGCATAAAGCAGCAGATCAGTCAGCTCATCGTGTTTCCAGGTAGCTCCACGCATCCAACGTAGGCGGTAATGATGAGACCAGACCATGGATTTCACCGCAATGGCTGCGTTGGTCACATCAAAATCATCTTTAACCGGGCGCTGTGGCACAAAGTGATACGTAAAATCCAAACTTGAATCTCCACGTCCCGCAAGAGCCATGTAATATCTGACGCCAAAACCAACGACACTGCCCTTGATCGTATCCCCTGGCTCCCAGATCTCGCCAGACCCCGACGCTCGCGCCGATGAATTAAATCGCAAATCATTCATCCAAATGGGTAGCGCATAAGTGGGCGACAAGTGCAGTTGCAGCCTCGGCCGCAAAAGTGGCGGCAAGATGATTTCTGGCGGATCATCTTCTTCCGCAATTAACCTTTCAAGATCAAGTTCATCTGCGTCTTTGTCGTCAGTCATTTTTGGCTGAATTTTGAAAGTACCCATATCTTGTGGCCAGACATAAAAGCCCGGCTTTATTTTCTCTGCTTCTTCAGCCGAAATATAAGCGGCACCCGCACGTGGCTTAGTCCTGACAATACTAGCGCAAGTAATTTTTTGACTCTCCGCATCGTAAAAACAAACATCACGTCCGATGACAAAGCCCGTCTTGCTACCTTGATCAAACACCAAATAAGGCCCTCGCTTGTTTTTGCGAACCTCAACAACTTTAGCTGGCGACGTGGGATCCGCAATTCCATCAGCGGCCCAAAGCATGGGCGCAGGCCAGAGATAAGCTGACACTGCGACTGCAAATACCAATAGCCGGCAAAAACAGGCTCCAAGACTGGATTTCATTACGAATTCTTCGGACAAACGACCCTCGTAACTTGGCTGCCCGCCTGAGTTGGCGTTGATTTCGGCCACAAAACCTAAATCGAGCAGGATGATTTCTAAATTTACTTCGCGAAAACTTAGCAATTGTGTAAGATATCTCTAAAGTTACCCGCGGCTATTATCTCAAAAATTGTCATTTCAAGGAAGACCATCATGACCAGATCATCTTTATTCAAGTCCGTCGTATCGATCGCGTTTGTAGGCACCGCACTTTTGGTATCTGGACCGGCTATGGCGCTTATTGAAGGCGAGTTATCCGTGGGTAACCGCACTGGAAACTTCTCGGAAAAATCCCTGTCAGGCACAACTATTGAACTTGCTGGCCATCTAGACCCGATTCCGTTGGTGCCGGTTTCTTTCGGCGTGCGCGTTGTCAACGATACGTTTAATCCAACGGTAGCTGATCACAGCATGAAGTCCCTGAGCGCAACAGCGATCGTTCCAGAAGTCGCAGCCTGGTTCCCCCTAGGTGACATTCGACCCTTTGCAAGACTGGGCTACACGCTAGTATCAGCCTACAAAGGCACGATGGAAGCGACTGTTCTTGGTTCTACGGTTTCTGGCGACGTCGCCTTCAAAAGCACGGGCATACGTATGGCAGCTGGCGTAAATTACAGCATACTTCCTCTGATTGCCCTGTCGGCAGCCTTTGAACAATCCACTGAAAAACTTTCGATGTCCGAAAAATTGGCTGGGGTGACCGTTGAATCAGATTTCGACTTCAAAAATACCGCCCTGGTTGTAGGCATTAAAGCAGGCATATGATTGGCCTTCGCATTCGAAGACTACTGAAACTTCGCGCGCCCTCAGAGACTCGGCATCCTGGGGCGCGACGAAGGGCCCTCAAAAGAAACATTTCCGTACCCGCCAAATTCGCAAACGTCTTTCGCATCACAGCAGCCGCGTACAAGTCCGCCCTCAAAATCGAAAAAGACCAAGGTCAAATCCCCCAGGAACGCCTTCAGGCCATGATCCTTAAGTGGGCACGCGACATTTTGGGCGTTATTTCCATAGATATTGAAATAAAAGGTGCGCCCCCGGAGATGGCCACTCCCGTTTTGTTCGTCGGCAACCATCTCAGCTATGTGGACATTCCGCTCCTAATGGCAAGCGTGCCGGTTGTGTTTGTGGCAAAAGAAGAGGTCTCAAAGTGGCTGGTGATTGGACAGGCCGGAAAGAAAGCTGGGACGGTTTTTGTAAAGCGTGAGAGTGGCAAATCCCGCGCCCATGCGGCTGAAGCTATTGCCGATACAATACTCGAGAAAAAAAGAAGCATCGGAGTTTTTCCATCAGGCACCACCTGCCTTAGTGAAAATAAGCCCTGGAGGTACGGAGTCTTCAAAATCGCGCACAAACACAAAATCCCCGTACAACCTTTCCGGATTCGCTATGAACCACTGCGCAAAGTCGCATACGTTGAAAAAGACACATTTGCGCCCCACCTGTTAGCACTTCTTCGCATGGAGCGGGTTAAAGCTTACATTGAGTTTGATGTTGTCCGGCATATTCATGATCCACATAAAGAGTGTGAAGAAATTCGCGCGTGGACGAGGGAGATTTTTGAAAACCACACCTAAAACAAAGCCGACTGCATGGCACACCCTACTCTGGGACCTGGATGGCACCATCACCGACCCACGAAAAGGTATTATTGAGTCATACAAGGCCCTGCTTGGCGAGATGGCTGTGCCGGTAAATTCAGACAGCGAGCTGCTATGGGTCATTGGACCACCACTGCGCGAGTGTCTCGCAAAACTGCTCAGTACTTCCGACTCCACCAAGATTGAGACCGCCGTAAAAAGATACCGTTATTGGTATGTGGAACAAGGTTATATGTATCACGACACCCCCTACAGCGGCATTAACGACCTGCTTGTGGATCTTAAAACGGCGGGTTACCGCATGTTCGTGGCGACCGCAAAAGCCCACCCTTACGCGCGTCTAATCCTTCGACACTGGGCACTTGAAAGTCATTTTGAAAACATTCACGGCAGCGAGCTAGACGGAACAAGAAGCAACAAAGCGGAACTATTAAGTTGGATGATCAATAACTACAGCCTTCACCCCAAAGAGTCCGTCTTAATGATTGGCGACCGGAAACATGACGCCATCGCGGCTAAGTCAAATCAGCTGCCGTGTATTGGCGTCGGCTATGGTTATGGTTCAAAACAAGAACTTGAATCCGCGGGTATCGACATTTTTTGCCAAGACTTACGCGAGCTTCGCAAAACACTGTTGGGTTAATTGCATCACCCAACCCTATTTTCCACCCCTAAAACAGAGGGTTC
This sequence comes from Oligoflexales bacterium, assembly GCA_044344995.1. Classification (GTDB taxonomy): domain Bacteria; phylum Bdellovibrionota_B; class Oligoflexia; order Oligoflexales; family RGVZ01; genus CAMDKS01. The sequence goes on from JBIJBX010000054.1 coordinate 7,026, forward strand.
ACTAAGCTGTGAACGCCTAAAATACCACACGGCAACATGCCGTTTTTTTTCATAAAATATGCTAGAATTAAGGAGTTGGGCCTGTAGTCCGACTATCCTATAGGGCGAGAATTACGCAGTAAAAGGAGAGTTTCATGAGTGAACATGACGATCCTAAATCAAGTTCAGCAGGCTCTGCAAAAGTCATCCCCTTACGCCCCACGGCGAAGACCAAGCTTGACACCTCAACCGTAAGACTGTTACGCCTGGCCGATGAGATCGATGCGCTGATTTTGCGGCACGTGGAAGCGGGTGATGTCGACCCTAAAGAACTCGCTGGCTTACTTAGTCACCGACTCGGCACACTTATGAAACACTTGGAAAACAAAGAGGTCTTGCTCGATGTTTGTGTCGACGTACTCAGACGGCAAGCCGCTGTTGATGAATAGATCGTAACAATCTAACTCAAAAATTTAGGCGTTAGACTCAATCTCTGCCAAAAGTTCCGCAAACGAGTGAAACACAACATTAGGCTTGGGCGCGGCTGGATCATCCGAGCTCAAGTAGACGTTTTTATGAACATTGAGCGGCGGGCTGAATAAAGCCAAACTTTTGAGTAAATGCTCTTCGATGTTTGTTCCGTACTTCGCCCAAGCACTGCGGACACCCAAGCGATTACCAAGGCCAATATCTTTCCGTAGGTTATCTCCCACCCACAAGACGCGTGCCCGTTGTTGAACCGGCTCATCAAGATCATAATCCATCAAAACCGTCTTTAGTCCACGCACTCCAGGTTTCTCATACTCATCGGGCAAGATTCTGATGCGGCCCCTGAAGCCAAAATTACTTTGCTGGAGATGTTTCAGCAAAATCTCGGGGTCCACTTTGACGCGGCGAGTCACCTCGCAGGTTGGTACACGCGGATCTGCCAGACCATAAACCGCGTCAAAATAGTCGAGAAGTCCTAATTTATTTAACTTCCACATAGCCACGTAACGAGGCGCATCCGTAAGCGCAACAATGGGCAAATCTGGAAATTTCGATTTTAACGCCGCGAGCGTCACTTTCACATCTGGGTAAGGCGTCAGGACGGTTTGTGACGCGTTCATAAACGCCTCGCGCGCCGGAGAAACGGCCTCGCTCAACATCCTGTCAATGTCAGGGCCATAAAATTTATTAACCGACGCTAACTCCTGCGCCAGAAACGGATATTCAATACTTCCATGCCTTGAAAAAACGTCTTTCGCCTCAGCAGCTAAAGACTCGCGCGAGGAACCGATTATCCGACCCACTGTGTCCAGCAAAGCATTGAATGCCGTGACGTAATACCGCACCCAGTCAAAGACCGTATTATCGATATCAGTGACGATGAGATCATAGTCTTTGGGTGCTTTAGCTGCGGGCATAAATTCCGGGTAAAAAAATGACGCCTCGTGGGCGCGTTAGTTTAACGAACAGGCTGGCGGCGGCTTTTCTACTTCCAACGATCATGGATCCACCAATATTGTTCCGGACAGCGCTTAACTATATCTTCCACTATTGTATTGCAAGCTCTAGCTCTATTCAAAATATCAGTTGCGCGGTCGACCTTTGGGGGAAAGCTCACCGCAGGCAAGATGTGCACAATGTGGCGGGCAAAGCCGATACGCTCAGCATACGCTGGCACGAGGGGGGCAGGACAGCGCTCCCATATAGCCCCAAGGCTCGTATTGGTTTTTGCCGGCTTGCCAAACAATTCCACTCGTGGCTCGCCAGGCCGGGCTTGATCCATCATAAAACCCACCAGACGATTTTCCTGCAAGGCACGTCGAATTGCTAAAAACCCCTCGCCGCGTTTTTTCCTGACAATGGCCTCGATTCCCTGCCTAGCCCTGTTTTCCGAGATAAATCTATTGACACCAGGATTCTTGCCTACGCTTTTGACCGGGCTTGTCATCCTGGCAAACGTCTGGCTAAGGGACGCCGCCATGACTTCAAAATTACCCGTGTGGGTGCACAAAATATAAACCCCCTGCCCTCCCTTTAGGGCCTCGGTCAGAACCTCAGGATTGGTTATGGTGTACCTCTCTGCGAGGTTACGCCGCCAAACCCATAAAAGCTCAAAAACCGTTGTAACAAGGTGGATGACAGATTTTCGCCCCATTTTTGTAACGTCAGCTGGAGGCATTTCCGGAAAAGCTGTGCGTATGTTCCTAAGAATCAATGCACGGCGAAGTCGCAAAACATCAAACAAAATGATGCCCATCACTTGGGCGCCGCGCCACAAAAACGCATCAGGCATGAAGCCAATCGCACTCGCTAGAAGGGACATGAGACTATACAAAACTAAACCACCTGCGGATTAAAACCTGAACCTATTAGGGTTGGACACCGTTCGAATGCCAATGCTGGCTAATGAACTTTTCAGGTAAATGTAACTCTCGGGCATACTCCTCATCAAGCCCGATCAGCCTCACACTCAAAAAGTGGCGCACCCAGTCGCTACCTTCAATTAATAGCTTTTTCCATGATCCATCAGCCACCACCTGGCCCTCGTGTACGATAACGACCCTTTCCGCGAATCGAATGGCGATTTCAACGTTCGACGTCGCAACGACCAAAGCCTGATCCGCGGTCTTTCCTGCCAGATCACGAATCATGTTCAAAATAATCGTCGATGTCACCGGGTCAAGACCAGCCGTGGGTTCATCAAAAAAAGCAACGACTGGATCAGTTGCCAGCGCCCGCACGATGCCCACCCGTCGCTGCATCCCGCCCGACAGTTCAAAGGGATATTGGTTTTCTGTTCGACCGATTTTGACAGCGTTTAACAGGGTTTTGACCCGACGATTCATCTCGGTGATGGAGAAGTCGGTCATATGCTCCATGGCAAAAAACAGATTGTCGCGAACCGTCATGAAGTCAAATAATGCGCCCTGCTGAAACGCCATGCCGACTTTGCGGAGAATTTGCCGCTTCTCCGTGTCTGAAGTCATTGAAACCACATCGCGCCCCATCACACTGACCGACCCCTCATCAGGCGTCAGCAGTCCCAGGATGATTTTCAAAATAGTCGTCTTGCCACAACCGCCAGGGCCAAGCAGACTGATACGCTCACCCGGCTCAACGGAGAAAGTAATGTCCTTAAGCAACTCCTCAGCACCAAATGATTTTTTGACGCCCTTAAGCTGAATCAACGGGCAACGCCTCCCTAGGATCAATAAACCAAATATGACGCCTGCAATATTGTAAGGCAGGCTCGTCGATCTAGCAATTTCTCTAGTGGTGTTTATAGACCTTATTTGTCATATTAGGGGGCACCATGAAAAAAGCGACTGTTGATTTTAAAAACACGGAAATTGCATTCAAGCATCTTAGCGACCAAGATCTGCTGCGGGCTTGGACGTTATTTCGCGCCATCAACATCAAGCCCCTGGTAATCGCAGGACCGCCGCTTGTAAATCTATCCTTGAAGCTTCGCTTACCGGTTAAGGGCCTCCTAAAGATGACCGTATTCCGGCATTTTTGTGGCGGCGAAACATTGGATCAATGTGTTGAGATGATGCAACGCCTACGTCAAGGTGACGTTTACTCGATCCTCGACTACGGGGTTGAGGGTGAAAAAAGTGAGGCAGGCTTCAATGCGGCCACTGCCGAAGTGCTGAACGTTGTAAATGCAACGCGCGATAATCAGTCGGTACCCTTTTGCGTCTTCAAACTCACGGCGATCGCCCGTTTTGAACTGCTTGAGGCTGTATCAGCAGGTGACCCTTCTCACTTATCACCGCAGCTTGCGACTGAATGGGAGGATGTTAAGACTAGAGTCCAGCGTATCTGCGACGAGGCCGTTGGCGCCAATAAACTTGTGATGATTGATGCTGAGGAGTCTTGGATCCAGCCCGCCGTTGATCAGCTTGCTTTAGCCATGATGCAAAAACATAACAAAGCATCTGCCAAAATTTACACGACGGTTCAAATGTACAAAACCAAGGGTCTTGACGAGGTTAAGTCCTTGTTACAACGATCTCGTCAAGAGGGTTGGTTCGCTGGCATCAAATTGGTCCGGGGCGCTTACATGGAAAAAGAGCGGGCGCGGGCCAACCGTCTGGGCTACAAAAGTCCCATACATGAGACCAAGGAGGATACTGATAGAGCATACAACGATGCCCTAAAGATACTACTTGCCAAGGACTCAAACGCCTATCTTTGCGCTGGAACGCACAATTCGGATTCGACCCTCATGGTCACCGACCTCATGCGCAGGGATAACATGATGACGAACACCCCTCGAGTTTGGTTTGCTCAACTTTTAGGCATGAGCGATGACTTAACCTTCAATGCCGCGGCAGCTGGTTATAACGCCGCAAAATATGTTCCGTATGGGCCAGTGGAAGCGGTTTTACCGTATCTTTTTAGGCGGGCCCACGAGAATACCAGCATCGCCGGTCAATCTGGTCGTGAATTGTCCCTAATCGAGCGTGAGCTCAAACGCCGAAAGGCTCTTTAGAGTTTTAGTTTGACAAGATTCAACCCTGCACAAAAAATAGTGCATGCATCATGCTACGACCGCCGGGAGGCAACATGCGATCTGTACGCAATCTAATCCAAAGTATCACGGTTTTTGTTCCGCTGCTTTTCGCGCTCTACGGCTGCAGTGATGAAATGGATCGCCAAGAAACCATCAATAAACTGCGATCTCTTGGCGTGGAACAAACACCCGCAGTCACCAAGCCAGGTGACACTGTAAACTTAACTTTTTATTTAGCTGGGCCATCAGGGCTCTCCATGACCGCTACACCTCTATCCGATGATACAACCCGTTACGGTAAGCCCCTCATCGTAACTCCGGTAGATAATGCTCCCGTCGAAAGCACCGTTGGTCCACTAAGTCTCTACTCCTACCGCGCCTCGTTCACTGCTCCGTCTGATGCAGTGACCTTGGCAACGATTCAAAGTAAGGAGTACGCAAGAGTCAGATACAACGTTAAATTTCAAACCAATGCGGGCGATGATGAGTCAGTCGTCGGTGATGCACTCGTTTACGCGCCTAGTTCACCTAAACTATCATGGACGCCTCCGACGATTGCCATCATAAAACCGACCGCAAACTCTCAAGCAGGCAGCGTAGATCTTGAAGGCACAATTACCTCAGATGGCCAGGAGTCCAACAGGGTCGCCTGGTTCGTCTCAGCTGGTAAGATCAAAAATCGCAAATCGCGTTCAACCCTTTGGGAGGAAGCGCCATCGGGAACGCAGGCCGTATTTTTCACCGTCAGAGGCGCAAAATCAGGCGCGTTTGCTATCAAATCCCAAGCTATAAATCTTAACTAGCACTTGGGATTAAAATAAAATTCTTCCTCAATATGACGCGTGGTTCCTTTGTACACATCCGCGGCTAGAAACTCTCGCTCCACCTCAAGACGTGGGGACAAAACTCTTTTTTTCCAGACTCTGCGTTCAGCATCCCATCTGTAGCCATTGGCCTTCAAAATATCTTTGCTCTCAAAGGGACTCCCAACCGCTGATATTTCGATCTCTGGTTCATGACTTGAACTCACCAGCTCAGGCAAATACGGTGAGATCAGCCGATAAGTTGTCGCACAATCGAATAGAGCGCGGTGGGCGAAAGGATTTACAAAACCATGATCAGCTGCCAAATAGTTTAATTTCATACTGCCAAATTTTTTTGAACGCCAGTCTATGTGACGAACACTACATGCCCAGTGCTTTTTAATATCACGCATCTCTTTGACCGACGAAAGGAAGCTGCGGTCAAACTCGGCATTGTGGGCCACCACGATGTCCGCACGCTCCCAAAACCCTCGCGCCACTGACCAATCAATCCTTTGACCTCGCACTGCGGCATCAGTTAAGCCGGTTAATTGCGCAACTTCCTGGCTTATGGGCTCGCCCGGATCTTGAAGCCCTGAATACATGGAACTAATGACGGAAGAGTCTGTGCCCAAAAATTTGAACTCCAACAGACCAATCTCTATAATGCTGTTCTCATTGGGGTTAAGCCCCGTTGTTTCAAGATCTACAATCAAGCCGTACTTCATGCGCAACTCCCGATTAACTCAGAGACAGGTCAATTACTGTGAAATCTTTGCCCAAGCCTATTAAGAGCCGCTCAGCCCAGTGTAAAATAATAAGTAAGGCTTTACTGGTACCACGATCCCGGCAAGTGCTCGTTTAGGGGACTAGAATACCCCTTCCACAAGCTGCTTGCCTAGAACTTTTCGTCGACCTGGCCATCGAACAGTAGCTTT
>JBIJBX010000028.1:0-16679 GCA_044344995.1 Oligoflexales bacterium
AAAACATGAGCAGTAGCGCCACCAACTTACAGTTTAACGCACTCGCAAATGACGGTACCCAACAGGTCATTTCATCAGTGGAAGCCCTGTTTGCCTGGATCCTGCAAGACCAGAGTCTAAAAATTTATAGACCAGAGCTCGACCCCTCGGATCCTCACGCTCTTTTTTTAACGCGCGATGGCTTCACCCAGGCCATTCTTGGTCGAGATTCATTTAAATCATTCGATCGACTCAACCGTCACATCGGCACTATAAAGCTGCCACATGGCGCTATAGTATGCGCGGGAACCGAGCAAGACTTACAAGACCTGCCACTTGAGTGCGTTCGGTCTGGTGCTTTAACCATGGGCCTACCAGCAACCTCAGCTGGAATTCGAGCCAGTATCGCCAGCATTTACTCATTTCAATCAGCTCTGGCCAATTCAGATGCAGAGTTGGAAGTACTAGAAGAAACCACGGAAAATGTTAAGTACGTTATGGGCATCTCTAGGGAGCTCAATGGGGAACGCGACATCCCAAAACTCCTCAATCTCATTCTTTACAAAGCCCGAGAGATCTGTAAAGCGGACGCAGGCTCAATCTATACCATCGACTATGGGCAGGGCAGTAACCGGGTGGAAGACGCACAGCTGCGTTTTCGATTTACGCAAAATACCTCGATAAAATCCGACTTCGCTGAGTTCAGAATGCCTATAGACAAAACGTCGATCGTAGGAAATGCCGTAATTCACAATACGCTGATCAATATCCCAGACCTTTATAATTTGTCTGAAGACCCCTCGCAAAATCCTTTTGGCGTAAAACATAACCGCACTTTTGACCAAAGAAACGGCTACGAGTCGCACTCTATGCTGACACTTCCCATGTATGACATCAGCCACCGGGTCATCGGCGTCATTCAACTCATCAATCGAAAGAGAAATTGGCAGGTGGATCTCAAAAGCACCCAAGACTTCGTCGACCAAGTTGTTCCATTCCATGAGCGCGATCTTGAATATGCGGAAATCGTGGCGCAGCAAGCCGGCATCGCCCTTGAAAACGCCGAAATGCACAATGAGATTCAGAGGCTTTTTGACGGGTTTGTAAACGCCGCAGTGACGGCCATCGAGCAGCGAGATCCAACGACCTCAGGTCATTCTCACCGCGTTGCTAAACTTACGACGGGTTTAGCGAAATTCGTTGACCGCAGCGAGGAGCCTGGCTTCCAACAGATAAAATTCTCGGAAGATCAGATGCGAGAGATCGAGTACGCATCACTCCTGCACGACTTCGGCAAGCTCGGCGTCAGGGAAAACGTACTTGTTAAAGCCAAGAAACTCTATCCTTGGCAAAATGAATCCATCGCGCAACGGTTTGAGTTGATCCGCGCATGCCTAGAAATCGAATGTCTCAAGGCCAAAGTTAATTACATGAATAACCCTTCAGCCTTCCCCATGGATTTTTCTGTCGAGAAGATTGAAGAGCTTAAACTTAGAAGGTCCCATGAATTAGATGAAATCTTTGCCTTCATTCTCAAGTCCAATGAGCCCACTGTGCTGGAACAAGGTGGTTTTGAAAAGCTAAACGAGATCGCCAAACTAACCTTCGAAAATTTGGCTGGGGAAGCTAAAAACTACATCAGCGCCGAGGAACTCCGAGCGTTAAGCGTTTCAAGAGGCTCACTAACCTCAGAAGAGTTTGCTGAGATTCAAAGTCACGTCGAGCACACATATGAGTTTTTAAGAAAAATTCCGTGGGGACATCGACTCTACAACGTCCCCGAAATTGCGGCTAAGCACCACGAAAAGCTTGATGGCACTGGTTACCCAAACCAGGCCCTGTCTGGACAAATTCCCATTCAGTCCCGCATGATGACCATTGCCGACATCTACGATGCCCTGACGGCCTCTGACCGGCCGTATAAAAAGGCCGTGTCGGCCGAAAAGGCTTTGGATATCATTAAAATGGACGTCAAGGGCGGGAAAATCGATCAGAATTTATTTGAACTTTTTGTATCTTCTGGCATTTATAAAATCGTGCTGCCAAAATAATTGCGATCCGGAGTCTAAATGAAGCGGTCGACCACGAAACAGGACAAAAAAAACGTCGACCAGCTCTTCAAAGATCATCCTCTCTGTATTGGATTTGATCCTGACACCGCTGATTTGCATCCATTTCTCCAGCGTCAATTAAATTCAACGCCTACAGAGTCTTTTTTAATTCGTTGGTACCAGGCCACTGTTGATAATATCGCGGTCGCTGGCACTCCCATCAAACTGCAGTCTGCTTTCTTTGAGCAGTTTGGACCGACTGGCATGACTGCCCTACGCGATATTATCATCGATGCCAAACGCCGGGGTCTTTATGTGATTCTGGACGCCAAACGCGGAGACATCAGTTCGACAATGACCGCTTATGGCCGATCCGCATTTGATCAATATCAGGCCGACGCCCTCACCATACTCCCCTGGATGGGGACTGACTCCCTCAAAGCATTGATACCCTGGATGAAAAACGGACGGCGCATATACATCGTTTGGGTCTCGAGCAACAAAAGCGGCCGGGAAATTCAGCTCAGACCAGCACCACTCAAGAAAACTCCCATTGCCGAAATTGTTCGGCAAGATTTTACGAAGCTTGCCAAAAAAGAGAACGTCCTGGGTCAATTAGGATGGGTATTGGGGGCAACGGGGTTGACGGAGACTTTTATTAAACAACTACCCAAGCAACCGCAAAAATTTCTGCTGCCTGGCGTCGGCGCGCAAGGCGCAACTTTTGACGAAATAACAGCTAAGCTAATCAAAAAACATCCGGAATCACTTTTCCCCATCTCGCGAGGAATCCTCCGTCCAAACCCTGACGACAGAATTAGCTCCTGGACCGACTACTCAAAAATTGTTCAAAAAAACTGGCAAAAATTTTTACTGGCCTGGTCGGAAAGCGTTCGGTAAGACAACTCAAATCCTAGGGCACGGCCGCTTTTCCTTCACCACGACTATCACTTGCACCAACGAGGGCTCCGTTAGGAAGCCTCTGAGCCGCCTGAACGTCGCCAATAGTTTCAATAGGCGCTAACTTATGACCAAGACCAGACAATTGCTGTTTGACATCGGCATCAAGGCTATCCGCTTCATAGCTAATTTTATCGGGAGTCCACTGATGATGAATTCTAGTGGCATGCACCGCTTCGCGTAACGGCATCTTAAAATCCAGCGAGTTTATGATCGTTTGTAACGTAGCATTGATAATTCGCGGTCCACCGGGTGAGCCCACCACAAGTTGGAGCCTTCCTTCTTTGTCAAAAATCATGGTTGGCGACATACTTGACAGCGGTCTTTTACCCGGCTCAATATCATTTTTTTTACCCGTCACCAGACCAAACACATTTTGAGCACCAGGCATGGTGGTGAAATCATCCATCTCATCATTCAGAACTATTCCAGTGCCCTCGGCAACCACACAACTACCAAATGAATAATTAATCGTTTGCGTTGTACTGACTGCATTACCCCACTTGTCTATCACACTAATGTGGGTCGTGGACGGGGACTCGGCGGGCACTGATAGATCACCAAAGTCGGTTGACCGACTAGCGCTACCTTCACTAAATGACTTCATGAGTTCCCGCGCATGCATCTTGGAAGTCAATCTGGCAAGAGGCACGTCCACATAGTCAGAATCACCCATCTCTTTGGCTCGATCCGCAAAGGCTCGGCGCATGACCTCCGAAAGAAGGTGCAGGTATTTTACGCCGCGGGGATCCATTTTAGAAACTGCGAATGGCTCGAGCATATTCAGCATCTCGATGATATGGGCACCACCTGACGATGGCGGCGGCATCGATACGACACGAAAATCCCGATATCTACCGGTCACTGGAATGCGCTCGATAACGCGATAGGATCTCAGATCTGCCCGCGTAACAACACCGCCACCCTGGTGCATTTCCGCCACGATCTTCTCGGCGATTCGTCCGTCGTAAAAAGCTCGCTCACCCTCAAGTGCAATGATCTTGAGCGTCTTGGCAAGATCCGTCTGAATAAGGCGATCTCCAGCCTTTAAAGGCTCTCCCTTGGGCAAGAATATTTTTTGGCTAGCTGGAAATATTTCTAGAATTTTTCTCCGATGCTCGATCTCCCTGGCCAGCGTTGGGTAAACCTCAAAACCCTTCTCTGCCGCGTCAATAGAGGGTTTAATCACCTCCGACAATGCAAGCCGCCCAAAGGCTTTATGGGTTTCCAGTAGCCCTTTAACCAAACCTGGTACCGCTACTGACAAGTGCCCATTTACGGCCGGGCTTTCGACCAAACGCCCTCGATACTTTATGGTTTTGTATTTTTTGAATTCATCCAGATACATGTCGGGAGAAGCTTTGGCTGGCGCCCTCTCTCGAAAATCAAAAACACGTTGCCGTCCGCTAGCTGAATCGTGAAAAAGTAGAAATCCACCACCACCGAGGCCAGTGCTCTGCGGCCTAACCACTGATATGACAAATGATGCAGCTGTAGCGGCATCCATGGCGTTTCCGCCCTTTGCCAACATGGCAGCCCCGGCCGCCGATGCTAGCGGATGAGCCGCTACGACGATGCCCACGTCTGACTTTGCAGTACGACTGGACACACTTTGTTCGGACCCTTGAGAAGGGAATAGCCTAACCGTCCGTTTCTCGACGGCGGCCGAGGTGCAGTTCATGAGAACGCTAGCGACCAATCCACACAAAACAGCCGGCATCAAAAGCCGTCTTCCATCTCTACTCATGTTTAACCCCTAATAACTATAGGGTCTTAGTCTGCCCAAAATTATGGTAAAACGCGAGCGCCAACCAATAATCCCCATCAGATAAGCTGATACTTTTTGCCGCTACATTGATCTCTACACCAAGCGGCACACTTGCACTCAACGGCTGGGCGACGATAAATTTCAGAAGATAATCACCCTGACCTCCGCAAACTTCACTTAAATAAACAGCCTCAAAGTAAAATTTGCGCCCAACCAGCGGGCATAGTGCTTTATATATGGCTTCTTTTGCCGCGAAAACAAGGGCGCTAGAATTTGACGCGATAATTTTTGATGATAATAAGAGCTCGTCTTCATTCATGAACTTTAGAGCAAGATCCGTCTCAATTTCGCGGCTGTCCTCTAAATCAACTCCGCATGTCAGATCACCACCACGGTTAAGCCACAACGCAACGTGACCAGCTTTGTGAGAAATACTACCCAACCAACCCTCTGCCCAGGTCGGAACACCAACAGGCGACTCGCTTGGCTCTTGACCAGTCAGAAAGCCTGACAAAGCACGTGTCGCCAGCCATTCACGCCGGCGCTCAGTATGTCTTATGGCATCAGAAGCCTTCGAAGCCGCCGGAGATACCAATTCCAACAGCTGCTTAACATCAGGTTGATAACACACATCCCAAACGACGATGCGAATGTTACGCAGCGCCTCCCAATGAAGCTTCGAAAAAATATGACTATGATCCGTAAATTTCAAGCTACCCAACCATACTGCAACTTAAGCGGCCTGTTCGTCATCTTCATCCGTTATTGCGGAAAAATCCGCCGGCCGAGCAAGCGGCAAAATGGATTGAGGCTTCGCAAGCTTGCCAGGCGAGCGTCCAAGGTAGGACGACTCAAGTGACTGACTGCCAATGACAAATCCACGCTCTCCCATATCGACTCCAATCAGCTTATGGATGCTGATCATCTGCTCAATCCCCCGAATCTTCACTGGTCCAATCTCTTCAACAAAAGCTGAGGCCGTAGTCAATTGATATAGGTTATCTGATACAAGAATATCAAAATCATGTGCCTTTGTCAGACTTTGAAGTCGCGATGCTATATTTATAGCTCCACCAATAACCGTATAGTCGACCCTATCAATAGCTCCCACAGGACCAAAAATGGCGGCTCCACAATGCAAACCTATGCCGACTGACAACGGGAATGATTGCTTACGAATACGCTCTCGGTTGAGTGCAACCAAAGAAACCCTCACATCCACCGCAGCTCTGACCGCAGAAATCTCATCATTTTCGCCGCGGCTAGGCGCTCCCCAATAAGCCACAACCGAATCGCCAACAAACTTGTCTACAACACCACCATGACTTCGCACTATGGCCGTAACTAGAGACAAATACTGGTTGAGAGCCTCCATGACGATTTCAGGATCGTATTTTTCACACAACTCGGTAAAGGCTCGCAAGTCAACCACCATGACCGTAACCCTTTCGAGGCGTTCTGACCGTTGTTCAGGACCCCTAATAATCTCATTCATTAGTCGAGGATCCACCATGCGGCCAAATTTTTTTAAAACTACCTGACGATCACGGACGATGATGGCCCACTCCATAAAAATTGTAACACCAGACAAAATCGTAAATCCAACAAGGGCAAGTCGGGCAAATTCCAAAAATCCAGCGAAGTGGATTAACGTTGACTGTTCTAAATTACCCGACAAGATTAAGAATCTCACAACAAATGTTACCGCCAAAACAGCACTGGCAATCGCATAAAATAAACAAACGTTTTTACGGAATGCCGTCCAATGATGGCGTTTACTCTCTCGAAAAGATACGAAAGAAAATCCAATGCCAGCAATAAAGGCCAACGCAAAGTGAATATCCGTATACTTCGCAAAGCCAATAGTTATTTTTGCCAGTTCATTTGATAGAACTGACGCCAAAAACAAAGGAATTAAAGCCAGATAAGTGAATACTGGTACGAGCGCCAATTTTGACTTTGAACGGAAATAAAGCCGCCAAAACGCCCACAGCATTGAGAACGCCAACGCCCTCGCAATTGAATCCAAGACGACAGCGTCTAGACCAAAAAACGAGTTATAATCCACGACACCATTTAATAGCAATCGTCTGACATTTAAACTGGTAACCAACAAAGAAAAAGCGATTAACTCACGATAAAAAGGTGTAAAAATTGCGCCGATAGCCGCCAACATGGCTATCAAAGTATTCGTTGTCGCCAGTGGCAGAAGTGTGATTTCATCTTTAGCCCGGTAGTAGCTGCGCAGCTTTGCGGCTATACTTGGTCGACTTAAAAACGGCTGAGCGATGTTAACCAATCCAGGCGTGAGATGTCTACCCGCCGAGATCTCAAAGCCAAATGTTAGGCGTTCACCAGCTGCCACCGGTGACGCAAAAACGATGGGCGCAAGTGATTGTCTCCCATCTCCAGAGCTCACTTCGATGCCATTGACAAAAAAACGATAACGATCACCCACCAGCCCATAAAAGTCGAAGGCGACAAGATCACCGACCTTCTCGGCAATCTTCGGAGCCTGGATATCCCAACGAATATACATTGTTTTATTGAGACCCTGCTCCGTGATGAGCGACAAAAAATTAGCGACTGGAGCACGTCCAAATCTTAATTGTTCGGAATTGTTAGCGGGCGCTAACGGACAGCTTTGCCCAGGACAACGTAATTCTTCAGATGCGTCGAGAAAATCAAAGCGAAATACTGTTCGCTCCAGGCTATAAACAATCTTCTCATCGCCAAGGTCCAGGTCTAAATTTTGCGCTGGCCGCTTAATCCATGCAGGAAAAATGGCCGCGGCCGCCAGTAATGCAGAAGCCAAGCATGCAAGCCAATAGGGCCGCATCTTGTTTTCACTCTCAATTGTCTTAAAGAATGCCACGCTGTCTACCTACTTTTGTCCAGCAACCCGGACTATGTAGATCGACAAAATGCCCGAGATGCTTAGCACTCCCGATTGATCATAGAAAAAAAACTCAAAACATCTTCACCATATTAAAGCCTTAGAGAATCTTCTGTGATAGAATTGAGGCATCTGAACATCATCAACTCGGGCGCCACTGCTGCAAAAAATGACTAGCTCAGAAACAACTTTTAATTGGTATCAACACAATTTTGATCCATTTGCTTTGACGCTTGGGGATGTTAGCCTTCCCTGGTACTGGCTTAACTATGTACTCGGTTGGTTTTGGTGCGACTTCATTGGCAGAAAGTGGATCCTATCCCTACCAGACACGGAAAACCGCGATCAAAAGTTAAACGCTTTTAGATACTTTATGCTGTTGGGCTGGGTGCTAATGCTTGTCGGAGCTCGCCTTGGCTACATCACATTTTACAATTCAAGCTACTTTTTGTCTCACCCAGATCAGCTAGTTGCCATTTGGAACGGTGGAATGAGCTTCCATGGCGGACTACTCGGTGTTGCGTTGGCAGCATTAGTCATATCGCGCATTTATAAGACGTCTTTATTTACAATGACAGACCCCATCTCTCTCGCAATAACACCGATCATTTTTCTGGGGCGAATTGCAAATTTTTTGAACGGTGAATTACCGGGAAGACTTTCCGAAGTACCCTGGGCCGTAATTTTTCCTGCACCTTTCAACGACGGACCTCGCCACCCATCCCAGCTCTATGAAGCCTTTGGTGAGGGATTCGTCTTAGGGATCATTTTGTTCTGGTTTAGAAACTCTCTAAAACAACGCACTGGATTAATGACACTAAGTTTTATTGCGCTATATTCCTGCGCGAGATTTGTTATCGAGTTCTTCCGACAACCCGACCCGCAGATTGGAATGATTATTGGTCTCACTCTAGGCCAGTGGTTCTCGCTTACTTTTTTGGCAATTACTATTAGCCTCGCACTCCGAATGGGTGTTTTTACAAAACCTTTTTCGAATAACGACGTTTAAATCAGGTTTGAATTTTGATCAGTCGTCGGGCTTAAAACGCCTTTTTTCTTGAAATAAAACGTGATGCTAAGGGTAATGACGGCCATCAATGCGAGCACCAACGGATAACCGTGCGACCATTTCAACTCCGGCATATTTTCAAAATTCATACCATAGATACCAGTGACCAGATTTAGAGGCATAAAAAACACGCTAAAAATGGTCAAAATTCGCATCACTTCATTGGTTTTAAAACTTGCAACAGTCAGCCGGTGATTTGATAAAGCGAGCTGCAGTCCAACCAAACTTGTCACATTGTCGTAAAACTCTTCGACATAGGCATAGAGACGCTCGCTATTTTCGCGGACATCTTGAATCGAGCTAACATCCTCAGGATACAAACCTCCAAGTTTTGGAAGTACGTCAATAGTCATACGCAGGATACGCTTAAATGCACTCGCCCGCCTTTTTAAAAAGTAGCCTTCCTCGAAGGTATCGCCATCATGCCTAAATACTTTGGACTCGAAGCTTTCTAGCAACCCCCGATTAACCTCAATGGGCTTCCCAAAAGTTCCGACAACTGAATCAAGAATATTCAAGACGATCTGATTAACTAGTAGTCGTTCACCCAGATCAACTTTTTTCTGCCAATTTACCTTCACTTCATCCAAAAAAGCGAGTTCACTCCGGTGAATCGTCAATACAAAATTTTCTCGCTCAAAAATTGCAATTTTTCGAGTAAGTTCATGAACTGAGTCGGCATCCTCAAGAGACGCCTGATCAAAACAGCGAAGAATGGCAAAATTACAGTCCTTAAAACTTTCAAACTTTGGGAAATGCTCCGGCTCCAAGCAATCCAAAACAGCTGCTCGCGGCAGTGAATACCGAACAGCAATATCACGCAGCTCATCTGGCGATGGACCTACAATATCAATCCAAAAAACCTGATTTTGTCCCTCTTTTGCGGAAAGAACGTTTTCAATTTTCATTCGACTACCTGCAAGTCACGTAATAAATCAAAAGTCAAAATTTCAATGTTATCGAATTCTATCCAGACAAATTAGTTCAATAGACTCATAATTTTAACGCTCAAAGCCCGACGAATGGCTAACCACGCAAGACCTATGCTAAGCGGAAGGATAACAAAGCCATTAGCAACTTCACGCAAATCTCCAAAACCCCAAGATGCCCTGAACACGAACTTAGCTATTCCCCAAGACAACCCGAAGCTCAGTATAACGCCAAACGCCACAGCCACACTAGCGATAACCGTATATTCAATTAGAACACTAAGCAACGCATCGCGTGGCAAAGCCCCCAAGACCTTGAGAATGCCAATTTCGTACTCCCTTGCAGAAGATCGAGAATAAGCGATTGCAAACAAAACTCCACATCCGCCCAATAGTGAAAGCCAGGAAACCACACTTATCGCTCCGCCAATTTTATCGACTAAAATCAGCAAACGACTCACCGCCGATTTAACATCAATTATCGTGATGTTTGAATGAATCCCGACAATTTCGCTCATAGCTTGATCGATATAATTTGGATCTAATCTGCTTATACTCCCCACCCATGTCTTGGGCGCATCATTTAAAACACCAGGCTGCACCAAAATCATGAAATTAGGCTCGAATGACGTCCACCGCACCCGCCGCAAGCTTGTGATTTTACCTTCCACTGGAACGCCGAGCACGTCAAAGCTCATGCGATCACCGATCTTAACACCGACACGCTTGGCAAAACCTTCCTCAACCGATAAGGCCGGGACACCTTCTCCGCTAAATTCATCGCTAACGAAAGAACCGGATAGAATCTCCTCGGATCTGCTTAATTCCTGACGGTAGGACAAATTTTGAGTACGAGACTGGAGTGCTTGCCTTTGCTGCTCCTCCCGCTCACCCTCGAGATTCATCTCCCTGTCGGCAATTGGTTCGTCATTGATAGCCTCCAAACGAGCGCGAACCATAGGGCGCAGAGCGTCAATGTTGGCGTTCTTGTTCTTGAAGTACGCCACAATATCTTGTACCTGCTCGTCTTGGACATCAAACATGAATAGCTGCGGTAAAGGACTGTCCGGGCGCACGATTTCACGAGATATTACGGCCCTCAGCTGGGGAATAACGTTAAGCAAGGTGGCTCCAACAGCCAGCGCTACAAAGGTGCTCGACGTCGCAACGCGATTTCGGCTTATTAACTTCAGAGCTAATGCTCCTCGCCAGCCGACCCAGGAGGATTTTGCGAATCTGAGTCCCAAAGAGGCCAGAGGAATCGCGACCACAGCCAAGACACCAGTCGCAAAGACCACCGTTAGGGCAAAAAAACTACCATTTGCGGTGGATTTTGATTCTAGAACTGCAACGATCCAAATAAAAACGACCGTCGGAAGAATGCCGGCCAATCTGACCTTTGAGTCCATGACAGCCGGAGGTCCTGAATCAACCAATAAAGATGCCGTATTCAGCGACCACAATCGGGCCAATTGTGGAATACTCAGGAGCATCCCGGCGATCAAGCAGTACCCGCCAGCTCTCACACCAGAATAAATTGGTACCTGCAAATCCAGAACCGTGCCAGCGACAGGCTCCATAACTTTTGCCAACAGCGGCATGATGGCACCTGCAACAACTGCTGCAGATATACTTGCAACTAGGCCCAAGAGCAGCCCCTGCACCAAATAGATGGCAAATCCGAGCAACTTGGGAGCACCCAAGGCCGTCATCACAGCAATTTCCGAAATGGAAGCGTCCAGATGAGATCTGATCAGATAGGCAAACCCCAAGCCAGCCAAAAATAACGACACCAGTGCGATTAAGGCTAAATAATCATTCAAATAAGTGAATAACCTGGAAGTTTCGCGGCTACTCTCAAAGTGAGTTTGTACACGAATATCCTGATTGGGAAACTCTTTACTAAATTTTTCCTTCAATGGCTTCGCTATTAAATCGAGGTCCACTTGGGAGGGGATTTCAAATCGAAATGAATATAAAACCCGACTACCTGTAGTGACCAATTTACTCGACGCAGCACTGGAAAGTGGAGCATATACGCGTGGCGCAAAAGAAAAAGAACCGACGCTTGCTGTTGGATCATCTGAAACGATACCAGCCACTTCAAAACTAATATCGCCGATTTTGAGTTGGTCTCCGACAGCAACCCCCAACTGCGGCTGCAATTCACGATGTATCCATACCTTGCTTTGAACCAGATCCAGCCCGGCACCAGTTGGAATCTGGCCCCGCCCATCCAACTGTAATCCAGGATATAAAGGATATTTCGTATCGACAAAACGCAGATCGACCAACCGGGCCTTAGATCCCGCTGAAACCATGGAGACCAGTGACACCTCAGCAGATCGCTTGTAAGAGGAGAGCTGATCATCAATAATCTCTAATTGACGGGGAGTCCAAGGATATCGCGATACTAAAACCAGGTCACCGCCGGCGATCTGTTTTGTCTTAGTGCCTATCTCGTCCACAAACGATCGATTAAATCCATCCACGACCAAATAGCCAATCAAACCTAGAAGCATATTGGCGATCATGGCCATGGAAAAATATTTTTCGGCACGCAACTGCCTGATGGCTAGGCGAATCACCAGCACGATCATCCGGCAAAATATAAAAAATTTCATCGGAAACCCCGCCAAAATCGTTAAATTAAAAACGGCCATCAAATTGCTGTTAGAGAACCGTCAGACATCTTGAACTTCCGCTCACAACGATTAGCCAAGTCCATATTGTGAGTGACCAGAATCACTGCCATATTATGACGCCGGACCAAATCAAAAAGTAAATTGCTTATTTGCTCTCCGGTCTTCGGATCGAGGCTGCCACTGGGCTCGTCCGCCAATAGCAGACTCGGTCGCGTCACCAAAGCTCTTGCCAAGGCAATTCGCTGACACTCGCCACCGCTTAACTCACGCGGTAAATGATGGCTACGGTCAGCAAGACCCACTTCGTGTATGGCAGCAGAAGCTTTTTTTAGAGCCTCGCGGTCACCCGCGATCTCCAGAGGCAACGCTATATTTTCCAAGGCGGTCAGTGAAGGCATCAAGTGAAACTGTTGAAACACGATGCCCAGTGACTTACCTCGCCACTTCCCTAGTTCATGGTCACTTAGTTTTGATGTGTCAGTGCTTCCAATCATCAATTCACCTGACGTTGGACGATCCAGTGTACCCAAAATTCCGAGTAACGTTGATTTACCACTGCCACTAGGACCAATGATCGCTACTGTTTGACCGGGCTCCACAGTGATGTCTACGCCTTTCAGCACCTCAAGTCGACCCCCCGGAACGGGCCATGACTTGGTTAAGGCGCGACCAATAAGAATCGGCAAAGTTCGCGAGTTAGACGTCATACTTAAATCTTCCCCTCGCCTTTTCATAAATTTGACTCGATGAACTTAGCGACATTTTGAGCGACAATTTTATGACCCTTGGCATTCGGATGAATCCCATCTGGCAAATTAAGCTCTGGATTTGCAGCCACACCCTCCAAAAGAAAGGGAATCAGAGGTAGCTTCATATTTTTCGCGAGTTGAGGATAAAGCGCAAAAAAATCAGCTGCGTAGTTTTTGCCGTAATTTGGGGGAACTTGTATACCTGCAAGAATAATTTTCTTAATTCCTGCCGCTCGAGCAGCTTCAACCGCGCCCTGTAGATTTTGCTTAATGCCCTTGACTGGTTGCCCCCTCAGGCCATCATTAGCACCGAGAGCAAGAATCATCCAATCATACTTAACTTTAGATTTTAGATGCCAACTTAACCGTGACTTTGCGCTGGCGGAGGTGGAGCCACTGACCCCAGCATTAACCAAAGCAACATCTATTTTTTTTGCGCGCAGAATCGCTTCAGCTACCGCGGGCCATTCATCTGACTTGGCAACACCATAGCCCTCTGTTAAGGAATCACCCAAGCACAGTATATTGACGGATAAAGCCGGAGTTGCGATGAACAATAATATTGATAAAACCAGCAAACTGAATCTCGACGCCATGCCACCCTTTCTCCATGTCAAACGCAAAAAAATTATTGTCGAGCCATCTCAGACGATATACCTACGTCCCGCTGCGACATCTCGAGTTCCGGACCATGAACATAGAGCTTAAGTGGCTCCACGTTCACACCAAATCTCTCCAGATCCAAAAGGGCATTCCCTTCACCATCGGACCGGGAGCTCACTACCACTCCATCGGACTCTCTTACAAGCACAACATGGGCGCCCTCTGCTGGTCGACCCGCACTTAAAATCTGCCAATTGGCCTTTTGCTGACCTCTCAGCAAGATTTCAGGCCCCTGAACTTGAACTGATTTGGGACGATCAATGCGGAGGTTGAGGGAAGGGTCCCCGAATGTGACATAAGTTTCCCAATAATATTTGCTCCGATTGGCGCCCCCATAGTACCGCCAAACTTCCCCCAAGGCGCCCTGATAAATCAGGTCAAATGCACTGATACCCCTCGTAAAGACCTCTCTATAGAGAGCTTTTTCAAGGATATCGTCTTCATCCCAGTAAGTGCTGTCCATGGAACCCCAAAAATTGATGGCGCCGTTAGGATGACGCAACCATGTTTCGGCAAATACCGGTTCTTCCCGAAAATCACCCGTGATGCATGAATTGGACAAAACCCATGGAAGCGCGCTCGGGTGTTTAAAACCCAAGACATCACTCGCGGAAACGTCTTCCCAACCTGAGTGGGAACCGTGGCCGCTGAAGTTGATTATAAATCGTCCTTGCGCAAGGTGCTCAACGATTTGTCGTCTAGTTGCACTAAGCGTGATAGGGAAAAGTTTATCTCCACCCTTTTCAGTCTGGTCGGGAAAAACCCGGGAGTACTCACGGGGCGCGAAAAAATCCTGAATGACCTTATTGTGAGTCGCTTCCGCAACCTGATATCGGTCGTGGGTCGCAATGAATGCCGGATGACGTAACCAACCATCGGCGTCCGAATCCATAGCATTCAGGAATTTACCTGAAAGATAGCGCTCAATCTTAGCCACGATAACATCGAGATCTGCCTCGCTGCTGACACTGATACGCCCAACTCCAATGTCTGGGGAGTTAATATCCGAGTTGTAATCCTCCGAATCAATGGCACGGTAATAATGATCGGTAACGCCGTAGATGTGTTCAGACTCGTGCGAAGGAACATCATTAATATCCCCAACAAGTAACGCGAACTCTAAATTTTCTCCAGCCAGATACATGGAGCGCAAAGCATCGCGGATAGCGTCTGGGGAGTCTTGCACATCTCTGCCAATCACCAGTGTCCTGACGCCAAAGCCTTGGGCTTGCTTGAGCGACTGCAGCTTCACGACGGCAGGGCTATCAGCGAACCTAGCGCCAACGACCATTGCTAGCATCGGCTGTGTTTGAGTCGCTACACTGGGCTTCTTGACAGTTACTTTGAATTTGCTCGTAAGTCTGTAAACACCTAATGCAGGGTTATATTCCAATGCATTCAAGGTCACCATATGACGCTTGCGACCGCGGTAGCTCCCAACTGATTCAATTTCATAAGCAGGACGATTTTCGAACACACTTGCCTGATAAGCTTCAGAATCAATGGCTAAACCTGGCTCTTTTTTTTCACTTTTACTCCACGATGGTTGGGACGGTTTGATCCGCATACCATTTTTCAAAAGTCCAGTTTGGGAAGTTGATTCTGACTCGACCGCAACATCACCCTCAACAATCAGGCGAATCACAGGAATCTCGGGCTTGCCGACGGCATAGCGAACAGCGTCGTATCCCTCGACGCCCATTAATTCAACTTTTAAAAATTCTTTTCCCATGACGTTGACGGGCGAAGTGTAAACACCGTCAATATCAAACTCGTAGGTTGTCTGATTGTCACCTTCGATCATGGAAACCTTGGCCTGGGCCATGGTTTCCATGAAACATAAAAACACCAGAGAGGACTTAAATATTGAATTCAACACAACAACCCCCATCCCTAGAAGACGCTTGCTTAAGTGGACATTTTTTTTCAAATATTAAAATACTTAACCTTGCTGGGATTGTAGCACGACACCCGCCAACCGGTCCGCAGAGCTTGTAACAGCACCCATTTAAAACATCTAAAATTCAATGCAAACCACTGTTTTTATTCATTTAATTTGCTTCGCCTAAATTATTCTTGGGCCTAAGCCGATACTACCGAGTCATTTTTTTCGGGGAATTTTGGAGGTACTCTATGATGCATTCGTCATGGCGTTTAAACATGGGTATTTATGCGGCCCTTCTATTGCTGACGGCCTGCAAATTTGGCGATGCTGCCAAATCGAAAGCCATTCAACCTGGACGTCTCATTGGCGAAAGATCCCAAGATCCTTTGAAAGCTCAGGTCTTAATCCACTACGCCAACAACCCGGTTAACACAGACGTCTATTTAGCCGAGCGTGATTCCGTATTGAAGAGCTTTGATGGCGCTGCCATGGCGCTTCCGCAGAGACGATCGATCATCGAGGGCGCAAAAGGCCGCGTCGCTGGTGACTTGGATAAATTTAATGATGCTCTAGCTATTGACCTCGCAGATATCAATTTATCAATTTGTCGCGGCAACGTGGCCATCTCTGCAGGCGTAGTATTTATCAACAACTCAAGTCTCGTTAATAGGCGAATACAAGTCTGCTATCCGGGAGAAAGCCCAACCCTGGTACCTGCCACCATCGCCAATAAAGTTTTTTCCGTTTACGATCGAATTAAAACCAACAAGATTTTTGAGCACAGTCCCCTGTCTCACCTCGATATGCTACGTGCAAGCTTGGATATGGTTGCGGAGATTTTCCCCCCAGCAAAACACGAATACTCACTTGTCATTAAATCCCATGGAAACGAAGATTTGACGATCACCCCCAAAGTTGCTTTTGATTCACAACTTGTGACCTCCAAATTTTTGTCTCGCTACTTTGCCACCCGTCCTGCCACACGCTCAGTCGCCCAACTCGATAAGGCTGGGCTCGATAAAAACGGCCTTGACAAGGATGGGCTCGACAAGCAAGGACTCGACAAAGACGGACTCGACAAAGAT
>JBIJBX010000309.1:0-2594 GCA_044344995.1 Oligoflexales bacterium
ATGCTTCGCATCGAGACGCCTGATCGTGACGGCTGGCTCATTGATGATATTAAGTTTCTGTATCCTTCAACACCTGAGAAACCAGTTGGCTTTGCTGCCTCAAGACTCAATGAAACTGCACCATACGCACTTAGCTGGAATGACAAAAGCTCAGGCGAGACAAGATTTGAAATCACTCGCTTCGCGGGGGGCTCAGAACCTATATTATTTGCAGAGACCAGGACAAATGTTTCCGTCTATGAGCCAGGATTAACCACAGTTGACCAAACATTACGTGTTCGCGCATGTAACGGCCCGCTCTGCTCGGAGTACAGCGAGCCAATTCAGATTAGGCTACCCGCTCCTACCATCAGTACTATCAACCCCATCGCAGGCCCCCTCGCTGGAGGCAACACGCTGACTGTAACAGGAAGTGGCTTCGTCAATGGATCTATCATCAGGGTCAAAGGAGAAGATTGCCCCGAAACCACATTCATCTCCACTACTAGTATGACATGCAAACTGACTGCTAGACCGGCCGGCGCGTACTCGGTCGCCGTTGTAAACCCAGACGGTCAACGAGCTATTTTGAGACTAGCCTACACATATCAGCCAGCGCCCACAATCACCTCGATCAGCCCCACAGGCGGACCACTATCGGGTGGCAACACATTAACAATTAGTGGCACTAATTTCTTGCCCGGTGCAATCGCAAGAATTCAGTTGGTTGACTGCGCTAACGTGAAACTAATTAGCAGCAATCAAATAACTTGTACTCCTGCCGCTCGTAATGCTGGAAGTTACAGCGTAGGAGTCATCAACCCTGATTCCCAAAAAGCCGTGGTCACAGGAGCTTACACGTATCGACCTGCACCTACGATTACATCTGTTTCCCCAGCGCGAGTTCGAGTTAGGGGCGGCGAAGCCTTAACTGTCAAAGGTACAGGATTTGTACCTGGCGCTGTTATCAAAGTCGGTCAAGCCGTCTGCGGAGCTGTTGCAGTCCAATCAGCCGCGCAAGCGACCTGCACGACACCAAGCTTACCCCCAGGTTCACATGCTGTTAGTTTAGCTAATAATGACGGCCAAGTGAGCACAGTGACAGGTTCGTTTGCAGTGACCGCCGTGAGTCCGGCTTGGGTAGCTACAAATGGGGGTAGCTGTCCAAGCGTATGTTCAGGCGTAGGATTGGCCTCTCGCCTAAGCCCCGAGGGAAGTTATTGCGCGTCAGGAGAACATATTCCTGCTTCCGCAGTAGGTAAAATCCCATTCCGATATGGATGCTGGCCCTACAAAGACTGCCGAACGCAAGGCACCCGAAGTGGTATTCAAGTTGGGCAGTATTGCTATGGCGCAAACCAAAAGAGAGATAAAAGTAAGCCTGATATCACAGTTGGCTGCTATTGCGACCTGTAGGAAAGTCGGTTAGTTTGTCGTTAAAAGGCCACAACGGTTGGTTTTTTAAAAATCGCCGTATTGTGTCCTTGCAGATTTCCAAAAACAGCTGAAAGCCGTTACTATCAAATTCATGAGTGGACCAAAAAAACATCCTGATAAAAAATCTAAAATTACACCTCACTGGGAAGACGAAGAGAAAACCACAGGTACTGGCCATCCATCTCGTCCGTCTGCAGAAGAAGAGGCCAAACTGTTCCAAGAGGCAGTAAAAACCGGAAAAATTCCTCGAAAAGACGAGGAACAGACGCCATCTTACCGTTCCATCACAAAGAAAATCGAACGCTACGATATAGATCTTCACGGCCTGACCGTGGAGGAAGCCCAACGTCACGTGGTGAAAGCCATTGAAGATATCCTTGCGAGCGCCAAAGGCCAGACTGTGAATATTCGCGTGATCACAGGTAAGGGACATCGCAGCCGGGGTGGTGAGCCTCAGCTGATCCACTCCATTCATCATGTGGTCGAGGCAAGATTCAAGTCACGGCTCATATCAATAGAGGTCAGCCCGCACGAGCTTAAAATCGGGGACTCATATCTGAAGGGTCACTTTGACCTAAAAATTCGTTGAGTCAAAGCCACAGGCATTAATGAATAATTCATAAAATTTTATGGTTTAATCCGCACTGACATCAACGGTCTGCTCCCAGTCTTGAAACTTATGGAACTCGTTTCGAAGTCGCGCAATGGCAAACGTTATGACCGCAATATCGTCTGTAAAACCGATTAACGGAAGAAAGTCCACAACAGCATCAATAGGATTAAGAAAATAAAACACGGCGCCAGCTACAATTAAAAGATTGGCTATCCCGATACCCTTATATTTACCTTTGCCCCAGGCCTTTAACATCCTTATCAGGGTTTCAAGATCTCTCCGCACAGAGCCAAGTTTGCCCTGATTTTCTCGCATTTTTTTCTGAGCCTTATCGGCCATGCCGACAGCCGCCTCAGGGTCTTCGATGATCACCTTGGCCTGTTTTTCAGCATCCTCAGCTCTTTTTTCAACATTCATGATATTTATCCCTCAAAAAAACCTTAAAGCTTGTGATATTCTAACACAGTCGCAACCAAGCGGCTTACCCATCTAATCCCGAAGCCGGCAGCCTAGGCACAGGAGACCTCAAACCATTGAAAATCATCTCTAACCCTGTCCTTGAAGA
>JBIJBX010000082.1:0-9541 GCA_044344995.1 Oligoflexales bacterium
CCATCAAAGTTCCCGCTGGCCTTGATGGTACTGCCATTCTCGTTCGAGCTAAAACCAAGTACGGAGCGATTATTTCTGGCGGCCAAGACGATCTTAAAGGGCGTATCATTCGTTTTAGTCACTTAGGATTTGTCGGCCCGTTCATGCTCATTGAAGGGCTCGCAGCCCTTGAGTTTGCTCTTGCAGACTGCGGCCACAAATTCAAACTTGGTGTCGGCGTCTCAGCTGCCATGGATTCCCTTTATATGGGGACACCCGACTGATTGAGTATTGATTAAGCAAAAAGGCACCAGGTCCGAGACCTGGTGCCTTTTAACTAGTTTAATACTTTTTACTTACTCAGTTTGCAGTGTGAGTTTGGAGATGACTGGACCTTTCATATGCCAGTTTTCATCACTCATGAACTCAAATACGATCTCCAACTCTTCGGCACCATTGACTGGAATTGAGAGCTTGTCGGAAGGCTTAATATCAGCCGTACCAGAAACGGAAGCCGCATATTCCTCGCGTCCAGTGTTTGGATCTCGGACAATGATATTCACAAAGTCCATGTCATCTTCAGTCTCAAGGACCATAGCCAAATCGATCAAGATGTTTTCTTTTTTTGCTGTGTCCACCGTGGCGAACACTTGGGTAACTACTTCTGGGCTATATTTTGGGCCCTTGCCAACGCGCAGACGCTTATCTTGAATTTGCCAACCTTCACCTGATGGACCGGCCAATTGAACCGTGTGCCAGTGGGCTAGCTTGTCTTTGAATTTTTCACGCAACTCTTCTTCGGCATTCAGGGAGTCGCCACGCCAGCGTACTTCTCGAATAACTCGGAATTGGACTTTGCCGTCAGCTTTACCCACCACGTGGAGAGGTTCTTCGCTCCATTGGCCCTTCATGTCGTCCAATTTAATATCAACTGTTTGACCTGAAACGTCCGTATTATATGAGGCAATGACTTGGTCGCCCTTGACGACTTCCACGGTGTCGACGCCTTTTACGGTTTCAGACCATGCGGCTGACTTACCATTTGGTTGTTTCAAGCTTGAAGCCAGAGCAATGCTACTTTTGTGGCGCGGAATAATCTGATCGATGGCTTTGTGAACTTCACGCATCAATACCCGGGACTCACCGCCAACCACGTCTTCAGTTACGTAACGCACAGTCACGTCGGATTTAACGCCAGCATTTTCAATTAATTGATCCTTATTCTTGCCAACACGAATGGTTTGGCGCCAGGAAACTCGCATGCTTTGCTGTCCTGGGAGTTTCACGAACGGGTTATCGCTTTCAGTTTGCTCGAAAATCTGGCGGAAAATGTCGTATGACATGACGTTTGCGCCACCGGCACCAGTCGTACTGTGGGTTCCGATGATCGTCGCAGCAGTGTGATCTTGCATAGCAGCTGCAAACAGGTCACACGCCGAATAACAGTTGGCGTCAGTCAAAACCACCACTGGTTTGAACCAAACTTGGCCGTATCGGTTTGCCGCGTCTTTTGAAGTAATCGTTCTTGGCTTTGTATATTTAGAGCGAGAATCCATTCCGTCTTTGGCGTCTTGGGACCAACCGTTTTCTTTACCTTGGTTTGCCATAAGGAAAGTATCCAAGTTCAACTGATTCGGCAAAAAGCGAACAGGCATGGATTCAATTTTGCTTGGTGTAAAGAGCTGTGTCAGACCCTCGGCCAGAAGAATCAGGCCCCCGCCATTGCCACGCATATCGATAATCAAGGCAGCAGTATCAGGCTGAGCTTTTTCAAGTTGAAGACGAACTTGGTGAATGACGCTGTCAGCTGATTCATCACCC
The DNA here is from genome assembly GCA_044344995.1 of Oligoflexales bacterium. Classification (GTDB taxonomy): domain Bacteria; phylum Bdellovibrionota_B; class Oligoflexia; order Oligoflexales; family RGVZ01; genus CAMDKS01. Next base: position 1,801 of record JBIJBX010000082.1, read on the forward strand.
TCTGGCATAAATGTTTCGAGATCAAATTTGGCGATCTTACCAGCGGGAGTTTTTACCGTGTAAAATTGACCGACGGGAAGTTTTTCTTCTTCAGCGAATGGAGTTGATTTTTCTGGTGCGACAAGGTCGTTGTAAACCCTGACATTGGGATTTTCTGCCCGAAGCATTTCGCGTTTGAATGACACTTTGCGATTAGCCTCAGACTCTGCTTCCTCGGCGCAACCCGGTATATTAACCGCAGCGAAGTATTTTGTATCGACGGTGTACTCAGAGCCGTCACGCTTTAGCGTATATTTGATCGCGTCATCCGTTGGCACAGGATTTTGCGCCAAGGAGACAAGAGATAAATTTCTGATTGCGCCAACTACCATAGCATCATCGTTGGCACCACCGCTAAGGTTTTTGCCGTCTTCAATCAATTTACTAACGGCTACGCCGTTGATTGCGACAAGCTCATCACCCGCTTTGACGTTTTCAGTTTCGGGCGTTTTATCTTTTAGTAAGCGTGTTCTGTTTTTGACGATAACTTTTAATGATCCACCGTCATAAACGTCAGCAAAAGCCAGAGGAGCCAAAGCGTAGCTACAACGCAAAGGCATTGGCGCAATATAGTTTGTGTGGTGGTCGTGCAAATCCAAGAATATTTTTTGCATGGCGACATGGAAGTCCTGATCGTTCATGCTGGCTGCACGTTTAACCATGTCCTCAAGGCGAGGAACTGGGTCAGCGCCAGCGCCAAAATCTTTGATCTTCAGTTCACGGTGAACGTAAAGATCTTTCATCATCATCAAGGCTTGTTTTGCGACAAGCTCACGCTCTTCGCCTGAATATTCTTTTGGTTTCAGATCACTGCGCGCTTCCGCCAAAGTGCGGATGTCCATCTTGTCATCGGCTGCAATGCCAACAACCGGGGTTAGCTTGAGGCGTTTTGTTTTAGCCGTGGCTTCCGACGAGGAGACAATGGGAGCAATAATTAACGACGCAACAATAAAACCCTTTAAGGTGTCCAACGACATTTTGCTTTTGGATGTTAGTGTGTTTTGCGTAGTTGTCATGCTTTTACCTCGCTTCTGCGTTAATTTGGGGCACGCTAAGGAATTTATTCTTTAAATTCATATGCATAAGAACATGTCTTTGTGCTTAAAAAAGCGGCCCTTTAGGTTGGATGTACCCCTTTTTGGGCTACCGGTCCAATCCTTTTTAAAAGATTCTATTAATTTTAATGTAAATATCTGTAATTACAGGAGATATAGTAAGGCGACTGGGGCCTGATTAATGAGACACTTCCCTAAACTGTGGGTGGCTTAAAATAACCGTCTCCCAGCCAGTTCCAGCCCCGTCGCTACCAAAGGGTGCTTTGGCATCACTGCGACGCCACCGGTCAAGCCAGGCTGCATCAAGCAGCTGAAAATCGGCCTCAATGTCTTTTGCCTTCGGCGTCATGGCAACCGTCGTCTCGCTCTTTGGACCGGTTGCCTGGCCTTTGGCGACCAGAAATCCTGCAGCAAGCATAGCCGCGCGCACAGCTGTCGAATTGGTGTAAGTGAAGATCAAACAAGATTCATCTTTAAGGCAGGAGTGCATTTCCTTGAAGGCATCCAGCGTCCAGAGAGAACTATCAGTCTTAAAAGAAAATGGATCAAAGAAAACTAGGTGAGCGGCATCTGCCTCGAATTTTCTCTCGGCAAAATCACCTTCGAGTAACACCCATTCAATCAGACCGCATTTACTGGTCCAGAGGCCATCTTTGACCAAAGTTTCTGGTCCGCCGTGGCGAAGGTGTCTGAAAAGACCGCGGTGTCCGAGCGCAAGCCTGAGAGCATCCATATCGTTTTCAAAACTAATGATTTTCACTTTGCGTGGACGCACATCGGCTGGAATTGATTCAATCGCATTGATGGCTGCCATGGCATTCGTTGCAGAACCTAAGCCTACATCCCAAATAACAAGAGGGATCTCTTCAGCGTTGCCCAATCTTTCGAGAAGCTTTGATTGTTCAACATAAAGCTCTCGAGCTTCCACCTCTGGATTGTTGATGGAGTGCATCACTTCACCAGATTTTGTGCAGCGTATTTTACCGACGCCATCTTGCTCTACGATCTCATAGCGTCCTCTAGTGAAGCGATGTTGAAGCCTGGAACTTTTGGCTCGAACCACTGATTTCGGCCCATAACTATCGTTTCTAGAAAGTATCTCTTGTTGTTCGCTGTAGAAAGGTAACCATGTGTCTGCCAGAATGTGTTCACGCATCTGGCGGGTGAATTTCATGTAGTAATGAATGTTATGGAGAGCCAGTAATTGCCAAGCCCTCGTGTCTCTGACCCGGTTGATGTGGTAGAGATACGCCAAGGAGTACGTCTGGCACGTATAACATGTGCAACCCGGGTCAAGGGGGGCATCAATTGTGCGGTAAATGCCCCGTCGAAGGTCGCGTTTACCAACAGTCGTAAAAGTCACCCCTTGTTGGGCAAGACTATTTGGCAAAATACAGTCAAACATGTCAACGCCGCGGTGCACCGCCTCCAAAAGATCAAGGGGGGTTCCCACGCCCATCAGGTATCGTGGACGATCCGTAGGGAGTAGATCCGTGACAACGGCCGTGCAATCTTCTCTTTCATTCCTCGATTCGCCGACAGCAAGACCGCCAATTGCGTAGCCGTCAAAAGGCATATCTGAAATGATCTTAGCACTTTCGATCCGCAGATCCTCATAGCAAGCACCTTGCACAATTCCAAAAAGAGATTGTGGAGAGTCTGCCCTGGCAGCCAGGCTTCGCAGAGCCCAACGATGGGTGAGTTCCATGGCTTGTTTGGCGATATTTTTCTCAACTGTTGACGGGACACACTGATCCAGCACCATCATAATGTCTGAGCCAATGAATCTTTGAGTCTCGATGGATTTCTCAGGGCTTAAACAAATGGTTTGGTTGTCAACATAGGACTTAAAGTAAGCACCGTCTTCTTTCATGACCCGTGAATTAGGTAGACAAAAGATTTGAAAGCCACCCGAATCGGTGAGAACCGACTTGGGCCATTTCATGAAGTTATGAATGCCGCCGAACTGTTGAAAGATCTCAACGCCAGGTCTTAGTAATAAGTGATAAGTGTTCGCTAGAAGAACTTGAGCGCCAGATTCAAGTAGATCTTCTCGACTTTGACTTCTAACTGACGCGTGAGTACCGACAGGCATGAAAGTAGGCGTCAAAACCTCATTGTGCAAAGTCTTGAATCTGGTCGCCCGAGCGCGCGATCCGGAGGCTGTTTTTTCCAATGTAAACTGCAATCTTGACATAGAGGCGGATGGTCTACCAGCCGCCATGGGGTCTGGCAACGGGTTTCGTCACGGGTGCTTTAAGGAGATGAGTTTTATCTAATAGATGCAGGCAGTTCCTTGGCCATTAGGGCTAGCAGAGGCGCCCGGCGCTCGGAACTCAGAGGGTTCAGTGAAATGGGCCCCCTGTTCAGATGCCCGCGCGAAAAGGTCCAAGCTTTTTTCACTATAGAGGTCCACATAGATGCTTCTAGATACCTGGCCATCACTTGAAGTTCCGCCTGCGGATGTGACCCCCACAATCTCAAGCTGGTTATCGCGTTTAAAGAATAAAGGTCCGCCAGAATCACCCTGCTGTGTTTGGCTGTATTTTTTCCCTCCGACTGGCGCAAACGATTGCGGGTCTAGATCTCGATCAAAAGTAAATACTAAATCGGGACCAAAGAAGTCTTCGGTAAGATAGAACCCAAACCCAACACGCTTAATGCTTGTATCGCTTGTATCACTGGCAGAACTCTTACCAAAACCGACCATTATCGTGTCTGAAAAGTTTTCTGGTCGATTTCTCCCAAAAAGGCTCGGGACTATTACATCGCGCTGTTGGAATGTATCAGCGGCAAATAACAGAACCACAAGATCTTCAGGTAATTCGGAAATATTAGCATTGGTGGCAGATGATACAAATGGTCCGTGAGAAATGATTGCTCGAGGAGATATTGCTGATGCCATAGCTCTGTTGTGTTCTGCACCGCGAAGGCTGAGTGTTTGCATGACATAGACATAATCAGCTGTTCCTTTGATGCAGTGTGCCGCCGTTAAAACGGTGTTGTGTCCCACAATTGTGCCGGTGCATTTTGCAACGCTCCCTACGCGCGGCCCTGACATGATCAGCACGACACTAGGATAATCAGCGGTTTCTGTGCCGTCTTGAATCCTTAAAGAGCTTTGTGGCATTGAAGATAAGCAAGTGCTTCGCGCCTGTGATGGTGCCGTCCCGCATCCGCTTGTGAAAGAAATCAAAATTGCTGCTAAAAGTTTGCCTTGCACGTATCCCATCTCCCATTTCTTTCTACTTCGGAAGGGGGGGGAGAACGTCTAGATATTTACCGAAAAATTCAAAAATTAAGGGCCCTTAAACCTGAGAATTGGCGGTTTTAAGTTATCCGCATCTGAGCTTTCCATACCTGCTGCGGATTCTGCAGTATTTCCGGATCCCCAATAGCAACTCTAACCGCCTAATATGTATGGGTGTTTGAGAGGAGCTTGGGATGAGCTGCAAGGGCGCCGAATTCTTATTTTGGGGAATCTTTATTTACCTAACAGTAAGGCTTGATCAATGGGCAACCAGGATCAAACAACTTCGGTTTTTCGCCGGTGGCTCTGGCGCGGGCTTGTCATTACTCTAACAAGTTTGCTGATTTTAGAATTGCTAGTGATCATCAATTTGAATCGCATAAGTACGGAGCAGTTTGCGAGGATCCAGAAGCTCCTTGAACCCCACCAAACTCAAATCAATAGTGATACGTTGTACAGACTGAGACGGGAGGCTCTTTCGCGAGCTGCTCTCTACGACGAACTTATCAAGAAAAATATGCTTTTGGACGGGATGGTTGTAAATCGTAACGCTGAAGGCGAACCTGAGGGTATTTGTGACAGTTTGCTCTTTTCCTCACTGCGCTTTTTTGCCTTAAAGCGCCTGGGCTTTGAAGAATCGGCGCAAGCAGCCTGGAACGGTGTTTTGGGCAGTCGATCTGGTGCCCAGTGGCAGCGTCACCCAAGGTGCGGAAAAAGCCTGTCACGGGACATGCTGATGGGCGTCTTAGTGGCGCTACGCGCAGATCCAGAACACGGCACAAGTGTGTTTCGATCCATGCTGTCTGAAATTGATCGACAAAATGGTTTTGTTGATGACGGCCCGTTCTACGTCAGCTGGCTCTCACCTGGCGTTGCTGGATTGGTCAGGATGGAGGCTGAGAGGCGTCAAATTGCCTACGACGAGTGGCCGTGGATCCTAAAGCAGTCCTTTTCGTCCATAGAGTACGATGGCCTTTTCTTGAAAGAGGGTTATCAGTCGCACCTTGCAGGGCTCGGGCTTTGGCTTGAACTTGAGCACAAACAGGGTATGGAATGGTTTAATCCACGTAGCTTACTTGGACTTATTGGACGGCTCTCTGGCGAAAAAGGGGAATTTGACACTTCTTTTGATGAACGGCGAAGGCAATGGATTGCCGGGAAGCTGAGCTCTCTATCTGGGGCTAATTTGTTTTTTGACTGGCTTGAGTACAAAGTTAACGGTCTTTATGACGTCAACTCCGAGATCAAGCTTCTTTCAGAATTACTGTCCATGCCGCAGTTTCCTGCCGTAAGGCTACCTAGGGACTGTGACCGTGCGGCTGATTACATTTGGCAGCGGCGGGACAAAGAAGCCATCCCCCTTGCGCGCGAGTGTGGGCGGACTTACGCTGGGGTGGATTTTTTATGGATGGCGGCGATTTTGGGTGCCGGTGGGTCGCAGTTAACGCCTGAAGATCCCTTACAAAATGAAAGCATTAATTTGAGCCATTGATCTTTGAAACAAGTCACGCTAGTTGATTCCTTCTATGGTAGATATCGACCGGCCATCCACATGGACAAAATTTAAACCTAGCCTCTGTACGGGCTGTAATGGCAATTGCTGTAAGTTACACGTGGACGCCCGCGTGCCGGATTTGGTGCGACTTGGTCTTTTGACTGAAGACGAGGCCTTATGGTCTGCAAAGAAGATTGCACGTAAGCTTGAAGGTATGAAGATGATTCAGTCCTACCGGGCCAGCACCATGAAGTTTACTTTGGCGCAGCGCATCAACCACGACTGTGTGTTTCTTGATGAGACGACCAGACTATGTACGGTCTATGAAAATCGCCCCGAGGTTTGCCGAAAGTTTCCGGAGGTTGGGCCAAGACCGGGTTGGTGTCCAGAATCACGAAAAAAACATCCCGCAAGGTCAGGGCGTAGGCCAATGGGATCGCAATTATGAACGCTCAACCATTTGGGTTATATGTTCATATACCGTTTTGTTCGGCCGTCTGTCATTACTGTGACTTTGCAAAGACCGCTAACTTCAACAATTCACATTTGAAAGATTATTTGAGCCTGCTGGAAAGCCAACTCTTGGCCTGGAAGAATTTTCTAGGACCATCGCAGAAGTTCACGTCAGTTTTTTTTGGCGGTGGCACTCCAGGTCTCATCACCCATGACTATTCAAATCTAATGTCGATCATTCGTGAGATAGTAGTTCCAAATGCAGAGATCACTATTGAAGCAAACCCCGATAATGTCACAGAAGAAAATGTCCGAATTTGGCGTGAACTTGGGTTTAATCGGTTGAGCATTGGTGTTCAAACTTTTGACCCCAAGGGTTTGGGTGATCTCACCCGGCAGCATGACGCGCACACAGCTTTGCGAGCTCTTGAGTTGGCCGCAAAGTATTTTCCAAAGTCTAACGGTGACCTGATCTATGGTTGGCATGGCCAGGATCTTGGGAGTTGGGACAATGATCTCAAAACGCTGGTTTCGACTGGGGTAAACCATGTCAGCCTTTATGCTTTGACTTATGAGGGGCAAACGCCTTTTGTCAGAGCTGAACAGCGTGGCAAGCGCGAACAGATGAGTGATGACGAACTGGCTGAGCGTTACGAATTAGCCTGTGAAAAGCTGGCACTTGCCGGATTCAATCACGAGGAAATCAGCAACTGGTCCAAAGGTCAGGCTACGTGTGATCACAACTGGCTCTATTGGCGTGGAAATTACTATGTAGGTATCGGCGCAGGCGCGCACGGTTTCATCGATGATGGTTCTGTGATTGGTTTACGGTACAGTTTTCCGAGTGACTTTCGGGCCATGCTTAGGCAAGGCAAAAGTGCTGGGAAGTTTGAACGTCTGAGTGATCTAGTCGAGGGTGTCGGCGGCAAGATCGATAAAAGTCGAGATCTGGAATCTTGGAAGCTCGAGTATGTTGGGTGTGGCCTTCGTTCAAGTGAGGGGATCGACCTTGAGTTTCTTGCCAAACATGGATTTTTATTTAATCCCACCCCTCGAATCAGTCGTGCCCTGGCTGATGGCAAGATCGCCATCATGGGTCAAAAACTGGTTCTGGATAAGAAAGACTGGTTTCTTGAAACAGCTTGGGCTTTTGAGGTTTGTGAGTCCCTCAAAAGCCCAATAATCTGAAATCCATATAAGTCTGAAACTCGTTTACTTGCCGACAACCACCCGGTCAAACGTGCCATCAAACGCTCTAGCTGTTTTCGTAAGCGTTCCAACGGTGCGTCCGTTGACCGAGATCGTCACATCTTGTGGACCGTCGAGTGTTGGGCGGTGTGCGTAGCCATTTTCGTAGCGTACGGTCCGGTTGGCCGAGCCAAGGCTCACTTCAAAACTTGGCACGGGGCGGCCTTGAGCATCAACAACTTCAAGGTGAACGCCGGTCAA
>JBIJBX010000083.1:0-9516 GCA_044344995.1 Oligoflexales bacterium
GAAATACGGATGAACCGAGCGCGGCCGTTGTTAGAACGGCAAGCACCCGAAGAGAATTCACCAACTGATAGCGACGTGATGACATCGTTTTCCTGTATCGCCAATACGGTTTTAGACCATTACGATATAGGCTTCGTCATCTGTGCTTGAAACTTTAGTCTCAGCAATAAAATCCATTAATTACAGTGTGTTAAGTATCAAAAGAGACAGATTCCCTCGAGGCTAACCCTCTAGAAAACTAGGAAAAATGCAAAAAATACGGTTCGTTGGGACTTTCACCAGGGGTTACCGAAACCGTTGGCACCACTGATTGCCGTAGCTGCCGATACCAATGAAGCGATGGTTTCCCATGATGTTTGCATGGTGGCCCGGTGATTTTACCCACTGTTGCATGACGGTATACTCGCCAGACTTTGAGCCGTAGGCAATATTCTCCGCGCGGGCCACGCCAGCCGGGTGTAACCAGTGGGTTAAACCTCCTCTTTGTGCCTGCAGTTGTGATTGTTTTCGACAATCTACAATCATTTGCTGATCGATTTGAAGAACCGATTTACCTTTGCTCTGCCGATAGCGGTTTGTAGCGTCGATTCCCGCTTGTTCTTCAGCTGTCGCTTGACCACCGGTAGGAAGAGGGGTGTTGTTACTAGGTATAAGGCTTGGTTGTGGAGTTAAGTCTGGTGTGTCATTGCCGTCAAGATTGTCGGCAAGATCACCGCCACTATCTGATCCGTCAGTCAGTAGTCCGTCTAATCCTAGGCTACCGAGTAGACTCCCAAGATCGCCAAGACCACCATTTCCGCCGCCGCCACCACCGCCAAGACCACCGAAAAGCTGTCCCAAAAGTCCCCCAAGACCGCCGCCAGCATCACCGCCACCACTGAGGCCACCCGTTACAAGCCCAAGAAGCTGTTGGAAGATGTCAGTGTTTAGCCCCAATTCCGCTTTACTGCTACTTAAGCTAAAAGTCTCTGATTTCGAAGGGGTTGATCTCTGGGCGACGGCTTCAGCTATTTTAGCGCCTGCGTATGCGCCTTTATCTGCACCGCGTGCATCGCGCAGTGAAATTCTGTGTTGGTTTAGGCTATGCCATTCAAGATGTGTTGCTGAAGCCCTAGCGGTTTCAGCTGAAGCGCATCCTAAACGCCTATTTTCTGATGAGTTAGCGATATCTTCGGCATAAGGTTTAAAAGACTGCATGGTCATCGGGTACTTTTTACAAGCGCGCTCCGCAGTCTCCCTCATGCAAAACTGGCTGTGAAAGGTCTCGGCAAAAATTCTGGATGCGAAAGCATCTTGAATATTATTCGGCAATCTCGAGAATTTTTCCCACCGCTTTTCAAAGTCTTTTTCGCTAAGGACTGCCGATGAGACACCAAGGTCAGCGAGAGTTTTGGTCAAAGCACTTCTACTGTTGCCATCAACTGCCGAGTAGAGTTCCCCCAAAAATACCGCTGCCAGATGGGTTTTATAGTTTGACAGGCTTCCGCCGGGGCGGCTTGCCACCTGAACTGGGGCGGAAATGTCTTTAGGGACAATTCGACTTAACAAAATATCACCATAGATAAACCCAAAAGTGCGTACAAGTGTATACTGCTCCTTTGCTTTTGTTGAACGTCGAATAACGATCTCAATGGATTTTTCTTGGTTTGGCAGCCGCCGCCAGCAACCTAGCGCATCATCTTGACGGGAATTGATACCACCGCATTCGTCTGATTGCGTGATTCGAATACGTCCACCCAAATCATCAAAAAATCCCTTTTGGATCTTATATGGAACGGCTGCTAATGCCTGCTTTAGATGAGGCTCACTTTCAAGTGACGCTCGAATATGAATTTGTCCACCACCTTGACAGGCATCAAACGTCAATCCGTTAGATCCAACGTTATCGAGCGTGTTAAGACGAGATGATTGTATTGGATTTCGGCAGCTAGTAGCAGCCATGACTATGATGCAAAGATTTCCGATTATTGCGAACTTCATCATCTTCATTCTCCCGACGAAAAACACATTCTTAAGGTTATCGGATCAGAGTCTTCTTGCCTTGAGGTTAATGATTCGCATTCATCAAGTCAGAAAAAAACAAAATGATTACGCCAATTTGCATCAAACAATCGACCGAGGTGTATTGCGATTTAAACTCACAGTGGGAGATCTCTTGTTCGGATAAATCCTGCTAAAGTCATACACAATATAAGGCAATATTAGATTTTACCAAAATGAGTCAATTCAGTTCCTGTGGATTCTTCCGAACCCAAGCTCCAACTAGGTGCTGGGTGAAGAAAATTTAACAATTCGCAATTTGGGCGGAACGATGAGAAATTGGATGCATCGAGCTATTGTTTTAGCGGCTGTTTTCATGGCGGCAGGCCTCGCTAGGGCTGAGGAGCCAACAATTAACTATTACCTTCTGGGTGGGGTCTCAGCAGTTGGTGGTGCCAAAGGTGGAAAAGGTGCCTCGGCTGGAGTCGTCTATACAGATTGTCAGTCCACATTTTGTAGCGGCTACGCACAGTTTGTAGGGCATACGCTTAGAAAGCCAGGTGTCACTTATTTCGACACTATGAAAGGTTATTCTTTATTCTCGATTAATGCATTCGCGGGCTTGGGTATTCGCACGTTGACTGATAATAAACTAGTCGGTCAAGTTACCTATGGATTTGGATTTGGGCCTGCAATCCTTTCCATTCGTCGATTCAGCGAAAACTCCCAAAAATTTACGGAAGTCGCGTTTTCCTTTTATATGCCCTATTCAATGTTATGACGGTTCGCAGCTTACAATTGCTTCTATAGAAATATTTAAAAGGAGTAGAATATGAAACCAAACCTCGGTATTTCTGACAAAAATCGGGTCGAAATTGCTGCTGTACTTGCAAAAGTATTGGCTGGGACATACGCGCTCCAGCTGCAAACGCAACATGGTCATTGGAATGTTCGAGGGCCATTTTTTGACCCCCTGCATAAACTCTTTCAGGCGCAATATGAAGAATTACAGTTGGCGGTTGACGAAATAGCAGAGCGTATTCGGGTCATGGGTGAGGACGCACCCGGGACTTTTGCCGAGTTTTTGAAACTTTCGCCCGTTAAACAAAAAGCATCTTTTAAAAACTCAAACGAAATTGTTCGTTTCCTTATGGAAGCGCACGATGACATGATAGGTGCTTGTAAAACGGCCATTCAAGTTTCAGAAAAAGGCGGAGATGAGGCCACCACTGACTTGCTCACCGAGCGTATCGCAAGCCATGGAAAGGTTTCTTGGATGCTGCGTTCCACACTAGAATAACCGTAGTTAACAAAATAAGATCCGTGACCTCATCCCCTGTGGCGGTGAACACCAAGATCGTCCACTCAAAAACAACCGATCTTGATCTCTTGGCTGATCAACTGCTTTAGTTTTCTTACATTTTCCTCATCCTGCTTCTTAACCGAAGACCAGTACGATTGTATTTCGGCATGACCTTTCGCATTTGAAATATGCTGGTCATAATGCCAAAGCGCATCCAGTCTGTGGCCGAGATCTTGAATTAGATCGTAGTCGTGATCCGCGCATCCTGCGGCAGTTCCTACGAGGCGCGGGGTTTCCCTTTTTGCGGCTTTTGCGATGGCCATGATTTTACCTCTTTTGCAGTCAATTATTGTTCAGGTTTCGGCGCCGAATACGCCAGAATCATATTTGCCAATGCAAATATGATTCCAATAGCCAACCTTAATTAAATCATTCGGATGGCGGCACCAGTGGCAAGTTCTTCGCATTGGGTGAAGTGACTCAAGTGGTATCTTCGCGGCAAAAATTAAGTTCATGCACTGGTTATTATGAACATCACAAGTAGTTTTTTCGATTTTTCCAACTGACCATGATGAATGTGTCTGGTTATTAATCCGATAGTTCATCAGCCAGATTCATGGGAGTTTTTTTGGCCGTGGCACATACTGATAAAAGCTCAAAACATTGGTATCGCATGATTACTGCTGCGTTCTCGCGGTGTGGCGATGGGCTGTTGTCCTCAAATAAAGGGCTTGCAGATCTCGATCGTGATTTGCAGTTGATGTCCGCAAAAAGAAATCCGCTAGCTTTAAGTCTAGCAGGTTTGCTTTTGATCGCTATTACAGCTTTTCTGGTAATTATCGGGTGGCAGCGAGAATACATTGATGCGTATCTAGTAACTAATCCGCTAATAAAATCATTCGATAATACCAACCACGAGTGGCGAGTTGTCTCGGCGCGCAAAGCTGACTGCGGCAGCCCGGATAGCTGTTATGAGGTACTCCGTAATAAACCCTCAAGAGTCATAAGCTACGAGACATTGACCGGACCTTGGAAGGATATTGCCAATAATATTTCAGAGACTGAGCCAGTTTATATTCTTGTCCAAACTACAATACCGAAGGCTGCTTGGAAGGAACTGTACGAATTAGGGCACCATGGGGTGATTGTGGGGATGCCAACCGCGTGGTACGACGACGCTATCGCCTTTGTAAACGGAAATAAGGTAAGTAACTATTTAAAAAATAGTCGAATTGGGGTTCCGGTTATTCTCGAAAATGAGCCAGATGAGTTGGTCATTGACGTGATGTACCAAAAAAGCTGGCATTATACAGGACTCTTTGAGGCTGATGATGAGCCTCTTTTGGTTGCTACGCCAGCGGATTACCGAGCGTGGGTTCGGGTTCTAGTAATGCAGAGTGCTCATCAGGGCAACTGGATTTCTAATTTGTCTTTTATAGTTATGGCGGTGTTTTTTCTGCTGCTTTATCTATTCGTCGACAGCTCGCCCGAAGTTTTGGGTCTCGCACTTTTTGTCGGTCTTGACGCTTTTGGCAGGAGCTTGAATTACGATTGGCTACCGTTACCATATACAGCGCAAATAGCCGACATGACAGATTCAGCGGCCCAAATCATGCGGTTATATTTTCTTTTGCAGTTGAGTAGATTAGGATCATCCAAAGTTGGACCATGGCTTGCGGTCTCTTTTGTTTATTCGCTCATTGTCTCAGCGGGTTCCTGGGTTAATGCTTTAGGTTGGCCGATTATTGAGGATCGAGTGTACGAGATTAATGTCTGGTGTAGCCTAGTTATAGCGGTAATTGGCATTGTTTTAGCCTGTGTATCGGCTGCAAAGCTGCGTAGTCAGAGATTACCATGGCGACAATGGGCTTTGTTGATTGCCGCACTCGCATGTTTTTTACAAGCAATTGCCTACATTAATAATATTTGGCCTGAAGTGTCTAACTATCCAGAATTTTACAAAGTACGAAGTATCATCGTGCCGCTCTCGGTTTTCTTGTTAGCATCAAGTGCTTTTGTGAATATTTCGACCCTCGAAAATCGTGTTCGGGTTCTCTCTAAAGCCAAAGCGAAAAATGACGAAATTGAGAAGGAACTGGAACTTGGAAGGGTCGTTCAAAATGCTTACATGAAAATTCCGAATTTGCCGCCAGAAATCGACATCTCATGTTTCTTTGAGGCAGCATTTTATGTATCGGGTGACGCGTATTTTGTCCATTGGGATCCCGATACCAAAAGACTTGCTGTGATCTTAGGCGACATGACTGGGCACGGTGTTCATGCTGCACTCAAGGCAACCACTCTCCAGGTTATCGCTAGGACAATTTTTAGGGATCCTATGCGCCGTTCCGAGGATCTCGGAGGCCGATTTATCGTTTACGAACAGGCGCTCCGGAGCTTTCTCCGGGACTCTTGGGGGGACGGTGATTTGCCCACGTTTCTCGGTATGGAACTAGATTTTGAATCGGGGCGTGTTGTGTCCCATCGGTCAAACTTCCCGTTCCCGATGATATTAGTTCAGAAGGACGATGGCACGTGGGACGTGAAAGTGTGGTCAGATCATTTTGCAACAGTCAATTCTCGCACTGACGGTAATAACATGTTTTTGGTATCCGCAACTGACGGTGTCATCGGAAGTAGCAAAACTTTCAATAAAATCGCCCTGCGGCTTAAACAGCAGCTCAATGTTATGAGCGATGTAAACGCGGAGAGGGTAAAAATCGAGCTTTTAAATTGCGCCGAAGAGCTAGGCTTGAACTCTGACGATGATCGAACTATGGTGGTTTTTGGTCTTAAGCGCCCTAAGGCCGTTGCCTAAAAAATTAATTTATCTTTCAGAATCCTACTTGAGGCTCACCACGGTGACGCCATCCCCACCTTCGTTTGCCTCTCCTGGTCTGAATGCGACGTTGTAGGGACAATTTGTTTTTAACATATTTCGAACGGCAATTTTTAGCCTGTCGCTACCGTGGCCGTGGATAAGGACTGCGAACGGTTGCTCGGTCCTGAGGCAGCGATCAAGAAAGTTCAAGGTGCGTTCGACGGCCTGATCTCCGTCAAGGCCGCGCAAATCTAAAGTATTGTCAGGTGTCTGCGGCACGAATCCAGGTAGTTCATCGGCAGTGGTTGGGACTGGATGGTGTTTTGTTTGAGTTTTGGGTTTCGCTTGATTTGTATCGTTCTGAGTGCTTCTCGTTTTTCTTAAATCTAGAAGGCTAACTCGAACCTTGATAATTCCGACTTGTACTTCAATGGGATCATGGGGATTCAGACCAGCCTTCGTAATCGTACCTTCGCGTTTTAACGGCAGAACATATACCGTTGCACCGACTGTTATCTCGGAAGCCGCTAGGGCGACGCCTGGAAGTTCTGTTTGTTGCCCTGCGGACGCTAGGCTCGATACTTTTTTCTCAAGGTCGCGCAGCTTATCCTCGGTATGCCGTTTCTTTTCATAAGCTAGATCTGGTTCGAGATTACCGCTGCGAATTTCTTTTACGACTTGCTTGAGCTCTTTGGAGGTGTCCTCAAACTCAGCGCGCAGGGAATCCACCTCGTCTTCGATTTTTGCGGCAACGGAACGAGTTGCTTTTGCGCGCTGTTCTTCAAGGAGATTACATTCGTTGGTCCATCGAGCTTTTGCAGATTCTGCTTCGAGTAGCTCTGCTTGCAGTTTCCTTGATAGCGTTTCCGCCTGCTGACTGGCCTGTTGAAGTGATGAAATAGCCGTGTCCAAGTCAGTTTGTTCAGCTCCGCGAAGCTGTCTGGCGCGTTCAATGATAACTTTGGGTATTCCAATTTGATTCGCGAGCTCAAGACCGTAACTTTGTCCTGGCACGTCCAGTATAAGTCTATAGGTTGGGCTGTAAGTTGATAGGGCATACTCCATCGACGCATTGCGGTAGCGATGATCATTCAAGGCGAGTGCTTTTAAACTATCAAAGTGCGTTGTAACAATGGCGGTGGTTTTGCAATCAGCTAAATGCTCTAAGATCGCATGGGCTATGGCTGACCCTGAATTGGGCTCGGTGCCAGTTGCCAGTTCGTCTAATAAGGCCAAGTCATTTGGTCCAGCTGATTCAAGGATTGGCTTTAGGCCAAGGAGGTGGCCGCTAAATGTTGATAAATTTGCGGCCAGATTTTGATTATCACCAAGCTCCAAAAAAATCTGACTGAATAGAAAGAGTTTTGAATTGGGTTCGATGGGTAAAAGTAGTCCTGCTTTTGCCATCAATTGAATCAATCCCACCGTCTTCAGGACGACCGTCTTGCCACCGGCATTTGGGCCTGACACGATCAAGATGCTTTGTTTTTGTTCGGCAATGGCATTAAGGATTATGGTGTTGGCGACCGCTGTTTTCCCGGAGGCTGTCTTGATTAACGGATGCCTTGCCTCAATCAATTGGATGCAAGGGGTGTCAGATATTTCGGCTGCGCCTGCGTCAATTTCGACGGCGAACGCCGCCTCTGCACTTTTTTTATCGAGATCAATCAAGGCGTCGTAGTTGCGACGAATGGTTTCAAGTTCCTTGGCTACGGCGGCGCTGAGTTCGCGAAATATTTTTATAATTTCGAGCTTTTCGGCCACGTCTAAATCATGGAGATCTTGATTCATTTGCGCGATCGACGCAGGCTCAAGAAACAGTGTTTGGCCTGAGTCGGATGTATCGATGATTTGGCCTTTTATTCGACCGCGTCCATCAAGCCTGATTGGTATGACGTACTTTTCATTGCGAACTGTATAGAAAATATCTTGTAAATAATCCGCGACGTCCGGAGTTGATAAAAGTCTGTCGAGATTTTCTTCTATTCGCTTTCGCAAGTTGGTTTTTAATTGCCTGAGGTAAGCCAAATCCGGAGAGGCGTCATCCTTCAACTGACCATCAACAGTGACAGTTTTTTCAATTAGTTGTGCAAGTTCTTGCAGGGCGTAAAGGCTTGATCTTAGTTTTTGCAGAAGAGACGATTTAGGTGCAAATGCGACTGCAAAGCTTAAGACTCTCTTCGTTGCGGAAAGAATGTCGAAAATTATCCGAAATTCAGATCCCTCGAGTATTTGGCCCTTCTCGGACGCTTTAAATACTTTAAGCGGTACTTTAAGCTCGCCGATGGGAGCTTTGTACCCTGTGCGGGCTATGTCCCTTAATGGCAGCACTTCTTGCCATCGGTCTTCTATTTCTTGTCGCTCTAATGCTGGGCTGATACCCAAGCAGGAAGCTCGTCCCTCATCCGTTTGAGCGTGCGCGGCCACTTTGGCGGTGAGAATTGGCCATTCAAGTTTTGTTAAATCACTAGGTGCCACCACTTTTGAGGGGTCTCCAATAAACAAAAAAACAGTCGCTTCTATCCGGGCAAACGGGCTCTTTATTTAACATAAAAAGTGGTCTCCGGCGTTACCGAAAAATTACCTCCGATTACAATCCGGTCGGGCACTGAATAGATACCGTTAAAAGCCCAATATTTAAAGAAAAAAGCTCCTTGGCGGTGCCCCTGCCATCTCATACTGTGGTCGTAATTTTCGGCTAAATTTGATCAGAACTGCCTTTGAGGCTTGAGCCTTCTTGGAGTTTGCGATAACCATGGACCTAGGTCTGTGGTCTCAGATTAAGACTTTGTTTTAACTCCAGGAGTTATCCATGAACTTGTTTAGATTCAGCTTTATTTTTTTCGTCAGTGTTTTGGTGATGCCAGCGTCCTTGAAGGCGGCTGATGTTGATAACCTTTCCTTAAGTTCAGTCGGTCGAAACGCGAAGCTGACATTCGTTCACGATTTGTTGTTGCCAGCAAATAAGTCTCAAGTAGCTTTGCGCGAGTCGGGTCGCGGTGACGGTCGTGTAGTAAGCACCTGCACTGTGGATATGCTTGAGACCTCCTTGGATGCTCGAGTTTTAAAGTCGGGAGCCGAAATCACTTTTACTGGCGAAGCTGAGGAAAGTGAATCCGGTGAATGGAAGGTGCATGTTCTGAAAGTTGAGCAACCTCAGGCTATCAAGTCAGTAACTTGTTATGCAATGCGGATGGATATGAATTATAAGTGGCATCCCACGTTAGTGATCATTTGGGATTTGAAGGCAGCTTTTAGCGGTTTTGCGGAGCTGGTGTTGCCAGAGCCAGTAGTGATTCCAACTCCATAAGATTTTCCTGGGCTGCGGTTGGTCATCGGGTTACTTTTTTTGTTCTTTTCGCCATTTACTTGGCGACTCGTGACGGAGTAGGCCCCAAATGCCGCGCCCAGC
>JBIJBX010000311.1:0-2569 GCA_044344995.1 Oligoflexales bacterium
CCCAATCATGGCACAGCAACGGCTGGAATTATCGGAGCGCGTTCCAACGATATTGGTATCAGTGGTATCTGTCCGCAATGTAAAATTCTTCCGGTTGTGGTCAGCGGTCGTGTCAGTGAGGACGCATCAGCCATTGGTTATGCGGCGGCAATGGGTGCATCGGTCCTCAGCAATAGCTGGGGCTACGGCCTTGAGTCTCCCAGAACCGACGTGGTTTCTGACGCGCTGCGGAACGCGGCGCTGAATGGGCGTGGCGGGAGAGGTCTCCCCATACTTTTCGCCATGCGCAATGCGGCCACTGACGATTGCCGGTCTACCTCACCTGATATATCCGCGCACCCTGACGTCATTGCTGTGAGTTCCATTGATTTCAATGACCGAAAAGTTGTGAACTCGGGCTATGGAAAGTGTCTGCAATTTTTGGGACCGTCGTCAGGGTCTAACGTCAATGGGGTCCCTGCCACTGATAGACCGGGCGCGGCTGGCTATAATACAAATGGATCTGGCAATTTCGAGGATCTGGATTTTCACAGCGCATTCTGGGGTACATCGGCGGCAACGCCCCAAGTGGCAGGATTATTCGCTCTGCTACTTAGTCGGGAGCCTGATCTTTCTCGAGATCAGGCGTTGTCACGGATGCGTGCTTCTGCCATAAAGGCCAATCCAGCCGAGGCTTCCTACGATCCCTCGACCGGACATAGCCTGAAATATGGATATGGACGCGCAAATGCTGAGAATTTGTTTAATTGATACGAGTCGAAACAGCCTATAAGAGTGTGATGAATTATGAAGTATATGACGTTTGAGCAAGCCATCGGTGAATTAGAACAGGGTCTTCCGCCCAGTGAAGACGCAGGTTTTCTGGGTGTCACTATTAATCCAGAGGATGCCAATCTGGTCATTGTGCCTGTTCCTTGGGAAGCCACAACATCCTACGGCGCTGGGACCTCAAATGGCCCTGATGCAGTCCTTGCAGCCAGTCATCAACTTGACATGGAAGACGCCGCTTTTGGTAAGGCCTTTCGAGCTGGGATTACAGTTCTTCCAGAAGATACAACAATCAGATCCTTGAATAAAAAAGCGAAAGAGGCTGCCCAGCAAGTGATTAGCGCCTGTGAACGACGTTCAGAGGATCTCGAATCTCTGCGGTTTGTGAATGAATGCAGCGAAAAAGTTAATGATTCTGTCTATGCCTCGGCGAGTCGATGGTTGAAGCAGGGTAAATTCGTGGCGGTGCTTGGTGGAGATCATTCATCGCCCCAAGGTCTAATCAAGGCGCTAGCGGAGACGTTAAAAGGTGGTTTTGGGGTTCTACATTTTGATGCTCATCACGATCTTAGGAAGGCTTACGAGGGTTTTAAGTATAGCCATGCATCGATTTTTTATAACGTCATGACGACCTATCCAAATGTTTCAAAGTTAACGCAGGTTGGTATTCGCGATTACAGCCGCGAAGAGAGAAATTTCATGGAATCCCTGGGGTCCAGGGGCAGTTGTTTTTACGGCAGGGATATTTTCAGAATGAAGGCCGAAGGGGAGACCTTCAAATCAATTGCTACCGAGATCATCTGTACGCTGCCTGAGCAGGTTTATGTCTCTTTTGACATAGATGGTCTAGATCCCTCTTACTGCCCATCGACCGGTACCCCAGTACCTGGTGGGCTTTCGTTTGATGAGGCGGCTTATATTCTTGAGGAACTTGTGAGATCTGGACGTCGAGTAGTCGGCTTTGATTTGACTGAAGTAGCCCCTGATCCGCAGGGTGGTGAGTGGGATGCCAATGTGGGTGCTAGATTACTTTATAAATTGTGTGGATGCCTTCTGCGTTCCCAGAAGCTGTGTTGATAACTAAGTTTTTCCGTTACGCAGGACCATGATGAAATCAAAACGTTTAACAAGTTTGGCGGTCCTGCTGGTAATGGGGTTAATACTTGTTTGGATGTACTATCCAACGCTTTTGTTTTCTTCTCCACCTCTGGCGTTCAAGGTCGAGGGACTGATTGATAGCAAGATTAACTTTCGCGATGCTGGTGCCAGCATCAATGCATGCGCCAGTGATCAACTTCTTCCAGAAGCAAGAATCCTCAGGTCATCTGGTTTTTTTTCTGGTTGGTCATGTGACAAGGTCGGCAATCCTGATACGATTTACTCGCTTAATTACTCGGACGAGGAGCATCGGTCATACTATTGCCGCGGAGCCGATGGCCGTCCTTTTGGTTTTAACGTTGGTGTCTCTTTTCAAACCAAAGAAATTAGTGATATTGAGTTCTTGAGTACTTGGGAAGAAGGCTCAGAGCAGGTGAAAAGTGTCTGCATGTTTTTAAGTGAGGGTCTCAGGCAAATTCGCGATGGAAAGAAAATTTTGATTCATTGCGATGCAGGGCGAGACCGTACAGGGGCCGTTGTAGCTTTAATTGCTGCCTATGAGCTTGAAGCTAGGGGGCCGCTCTCCGATGCGGCCATCAGGGCGTTAGAATGTGACTACCGAAAATCTCGCTCACTGCGTGAGGAAAAATACGGTCGTATTCAGGCGCTTTTGGAAAGATTGCGGGCAGACGGTGGCGTAAGG
>JBIJBX010000312.1:0-2565 GCA_044344995.1 Oligoflexales bacterium
CATCGACGATGAGTCGGTCACGTTTTCGTACCATATGATCGCAGGTATGACTTTGTCATTTTTGGTCGTGCTGCGAATTATTTGGGGAGTGGTCGGGACGAAACATGCAAAGTTTTCTGGCTTTGCTTTACGTCCAGCTGATTTGCTTAGCTACATGTCAGGTATTTTCTCTGGAAGCAAGAGACGCTGGGCTGGCCATAACCCTGCCTCAAGCTGGGCGGCGATGATCATGATGATCCTTGCGCTATCTCTTGGAATGACTGGGTTTCGGATGGCAACGGGCCCCGAAAATCATGACATCAAAGAAATTCATGAGGTTTTGGCAACGCTCTTTATGGTCGTAGCCGTAACTCACGTCATTGGCATTGTAGTGCACACAATCAGACATAAAGAAATCATTGGTCTTAGTATGATTGGCGGGAAAAAAGACAATCTAGCGTCAGGGCAAACCATCGGCGATCAAAAAACCTTAATAGGAATAATTGGACTGCTGCTTGTACTCGCCTGGGG
The DNA here is from genome assembly GCA_044344995.1 of Oligoflexales bacterium. Classification (GTDB taxonomy): domain Bacteria; phylum Bdellovibrionota_B; class Oligoflexia; order Oligoflexales; family RGVZ01; genus CAMDKS01. The sequence goes on from JBIJBX010000312.1 coordinate 511, forward strand.
CGCAAATCTATTGGCAAAATTTGACCCTGCGACAAGGTCACTCAATCTTTTTGGCATACATCTTCAACTCGGAGAGAATGAAGAGGAAGAACATGAGTCCGAAGGGCACGAAGCTACCAGTGAGGAGAAAGAGTCTGAGGAACACCATAAAGAATAATCAAGCCGAACCTAAACTCAACTCCAGACTAGCCATCCCTTTAATGGCAGTGTTGTCAATTGCAGTCACTCTGACTTTAACCACCTGTAAATCAACAAATCCCCAAACGGCAAAACTAAAAAGTGCCGAGGAAACCCAAAAAGATATAAAATCGGACATTACAGATCTTCTATCGAAACCTGCGCAAAACTTCCTTTCGTTCATTGAGCCAATTGCAAATCAGTTCAAAAGCATTCAGCAGCTTAAAGCTAGAGCCGATGGTGCGATTGCACAAGCCGACGCCTGGGCAAAGCGAGAGCTTGAATCTGCAAGAGCAAGGCACCGAGAAAACGCCCTTCTGTGGGAGATCGCGAAAATATTCGCTGGTCCGGATGGGCTTCTTAATTATCAAGACGTAAAAAATACTCTCGCTTGTATGCCCGACGCAGAACTTAAAGGCACGATTCTTTTCGTCCTCAATGCGGAGTCACAAAGTTCTTCCGGTTATACCAAAGACGCTCTAACGTTGCTTAGCCAACATGTGCGTGGAAATTTTCCATTGCCGGGATTTCGAAGCACGTTTAACCCCTTTGGTTTTTTAAGCGCAGAACAACGTCCAGGCGAGATCAGAAACGAGATAAGCCGCCAAATATCCAGTGCTTTTGCGGAACAATGTGTCGTCCCAAAAGATCAAATCTACAAAATCGGGACATTTGACTTGATAAAAACTTACTGCATACAGGCACTTGAATGGCGAAGCCAAGGTATTCTCGCTGGTGTGCTGAATCTACACTACGAACCGGCCTCCATAGATAGGCCAGGTTCATGTTCAGAACGCGTGTTGACACAAAATTTATTTCAAAATTTCTACACGAAATATGTAAAATCAAAATCAGGCGTTAACACCCAGGGGTCTTCAACTGAAAAAATTGCTTCCGACTTTGTTCGGCTGCAAGCGTCTAAATACTTTGGCCCATTTAACACCGACACCCCGTCAATTCAGCTATACCATCCCGAGCAAGATTTCTTTGTTAACCACTACATAAAATTCCCCGGCACAGCACAATTAACACTACGCGGGGGACTTCCGGTAACCACGGTCAAGACTCTCATGGATAACTTTGAAGCTGGGCGTAACAATCTTCTAATTGGCGACCTGGGAGGCCTCAGAAAGATATTCACGACTCGCCCTAAATGCAAAGCACTCTCTAGTAAATTTATCCCCACGAAGACTGCAAATTCAGAGCAAATTAGCGATACATTCTATAACAATGAACAAGAGTTCAGAGCTTATTTTGACCCCGACTACGATGGTGACAAATACCTCCAGGAAAATATTCGTGACCGCGGCAGGCTTCGCGGAGCCATTGAAGAAAGTCGAGCAAACAAGGCTAACGCCGTTCTTCGCAAGCTCGACACCAGAGGCGCGACACAGTATTACCATCAGTCACTCGGTAGAGTTGATTTTTTTGGATCGGTCAGTAGCACCTTGACTCGAACCCGATTTTCAACTCTTTCTGATGGTCGTATAAGACTTGATGACTTGTATATGGAGCAAGCCACCGACGGTGAGTTCTCGGTGATGGTTCACAGGCGAAATCAGCAAGAGGAATTGGAATTAATTGATTACTTTGGCTACTCGGTACCCTACTCCTTAGACAATGAAAGCTTAATGACCCCCTGTCTGGATTTTACGGCCGGCAGCTAATGATCCGAACCACGCTCACTTTTATTTTTATTCTGTTTGCCACCAACGCATATTCAAAAGCGTTGAACGGCAAAAAAACGCAATCGAAAAGAATACGAAAGATCCCAACAGAGACAGAAGAAATCTCACCACAAAAATCTACCAAGGATGAAAATAGAAAGAAAGATATCAGGTTCTTAGTCGGAGCTGGCCTGCAAAGCCTATACCTTCC
>JBIJBX010000084.1:0-9371 GCA_044344995.1 Oligoflexales bacterium
TGCGCGCTTGAACACTAGCGATTTCACCAGGATTTTTTAGTCGAACTTCGGCATTCGGATTTGCTGTTTCTAAGGCTCTTGCGAAACCGGCATGTGAATTTTTATCGTCAATATTTGTCAAGAGATTGATATTGTCTGGAGTAAGACCAAGAAGGATTTGCTGACTGCCAACCTGGACAAGTGTCAATTTTTGCTTTTGACCTAGTGAGATACTAGACAAGACCCGCATAGTAACAGGTTCAATCTGCGGGGCATTTTTAATCTGATTTTTTGCTCGCCCGCGCCGAGATTTTAAGAATTGAACCGCAAGAAGACACATGAATAGTAGAGCGCAAATTCCGGCACCTTTGGTAAGTTGCGCGTGAAGCTGACGATTTTCAGTTACATTCGTATTTATAGTTGCCTCGGCAGGGGCACTGAGGGGCTGGGCCGCTGTAACAACTTCTGGAGCACTAGATTTATCGTTGGGTGCAACCGCGGTCTCAGGGGTAGTTGTTTTTTGTGCTGGAGTTATAAGCTGCTCAAGTTTTTTATGATCGATTGTTACGACAATACGATCGCCCAAAAGTTCAGCGGATGTCGCGAGTTTTGCCTTGGATGCATCTTGATTGATGAATAGGCGCAGAGCTCCATCGTCACTTCCTACTTGAAACGAAGCTAATTTGCGCAAGAATGGCCCGTTGCCATCTAAAAACTCCCCAGAAGCCGGAATAAGAGTTTGGGGCAGCTTTATCTGAAGAAAGGTTCCATGTTCCTCGATTTCTATATTTTTCCATTGAGGACTACGATTTAGCCTCGCTGTTACAATCGTGAGATCACCTTCCACCTCGGTCGTGACCGCTCCTAGGGTTACCGCGGCCGTTTGTTTTACCGCAGCGGACTCCGCGGGGGATTTTGAGCTTTCTTTACCTGCCGGAGAATGCTGGAGCACGGACTGTGGTTTCGCAGGCAGGTTTTCGCCCAATGCGACTTGAGCGAATAAAAAAGTCGCCGTTAAAAAAAATCTTCTTGTGATCATCACTTTCATTCCTTTGCCAAATGAGCGTTAGCGTTAGATGGCTTCCTTTTCGGGTCCAAAATCGGAAAGGCCAAATTGGCTTGCTACGTCGGTCAGGCGCACGCCGAATTTTTCGTTTACGACTACCACTTCGCCCATTGCCACCAATTTATCGTTAACCAAAATTTCCATGGGTTCACCCGCGATTTTGTCCAGCTCGATTACAGATCCCTGACCCAGCTGTAAGAGATCATGGATTGCCATCTTTGTGCGGCCAAGCTCCACACTAACTTTAAGCGGGACATCGAGGATCATTTTTAGTTTTGAAAAGTCTGTTTTGCTCAGGCGACCGCCAATACTGTCGGCGCCACCACCGGCACCGTCAAGGCCATCCGCTTTTTCACCCTCAACAGCTTGCGCAGCAGCATTTTCAAGCTCCCCACCCAGGCCGAAGTTTTCCGCTTTGATTTCACCGTCCATTGCCATGCGAATCTCCTTTTTACGAATTTCGTTTTTCAGCCCTGAGTTTCTGTGATTTTGATGGCCCTGTTGCCCTTAGATAGACCGGGAATACCCTTAAATTTTGGCTTACCTTCGACCAAAACCTCGAGAGGCATTGTTGCGTCTGATCCGAGTTGGATAATATCTCCAACTTCAAGTTCCAAAAGATCGCGAACTTTAATGTCGGCAGTGCCAAGGCGTACTAAGAGGTTAGCGTTGGTCTGCATTATTTTTTCTTTGATACGGTTGATCCAGATTACGTCAACTTCCAACTGTTCACTTTGGAATCCAACCGAAAGTTTCGATTTGATTGGTTCAAGTGTTGAGTAGGGTATGACGATTTTGATGGTGCCACTTACCTTCTCCAACTCAACGTCAAACGTTGTGGCGATGACAACATCGGATGGAGGCACAATCGCGACAAACTGGGGGTTGATTTCTGTTCTGCTATAACCAATTTTGAGTGGGTATACCGGTTCCCAGGCTTTCTCCAAGTCATCAATCGCGGTCATGACTAAGCGTCGTGCGATTTTGATCTCAATTGGAGTAAAGTCTTTTCCTTCAATTTTTGTGTAAGGGACGTCATTACCGCCGAAAAAACTATCGACAAGGGCGTATAATAGTTTGGATTCCACTACCATGACGGCTGCGCCACGCAGCGGATCAAGGCGCAGGATATTTAGGCAAGATGGTAAGGGCAGAGAGTTCATAAACTCTGAAAACTTCAGGGGGCCAGTCGAGTTTACCGAGATGTTCGCCATTTTTCGTAGAGAGTTCGAAAGGCTCATCCTGAAAAGACGAATGAACCGATCGTGGATAATATCTAGCGTCGGCATTCTGCCACGAATGATGCGATCTTGATTGGCAAGGTCGTACTGGATCACGCCTGGGCCTGCAGCTGACGCTGGCCCATTTCCGTCGATTCGGTTGTCAGAAACCGCCGACAAAAGGGCATCTACTTCGTTTTGTGAAAGAACCTGGTTCATCATCGTCTCCGTTTACTAAGTCGTGTTTGCGATATCTCGCCCTCACTCAATCAAGATGTCGGTTATGTAGACATTCGTGATTTTTTTCTCGAGATATTGGTTAACCCGATTTTTAATTTCCAGACGGAGCTGGTCTTTTCCGTCTGGGCTGAGCAGGTGCTCACGTGTTTTTCGACTGACTATGGATACGACCGCATCGCGGATCTGACTGTCGCGCGCTTTCAATTCGGCTTTTTGATCGTCGTTTGGGTACTCAAAGCGAACTTCAAGTCTCACATAGCGATTTTCTAGAGGATTACCCAGATTCAAATGAAATGGCTTCATGTCATACATTAAGCCAATACCGGAGTAACGCCCCGGCTTTCCACCACCAGCGGCCGCCTCTTTCCCCTCACCATGACTCGTGTCGCCGTGGCCATCTCCCTTCGCTTCAGACTTCCCGTCTGGTGCGGCATGTGGGTCTGCTTTTGCGTTAGGATCATCTTTTTTATTCTCTCCGCCCGCGGCTTGGGCGTCTTTTGCGCCATCTTTCTCAGTTTTCTTTTCCCCTGATCCTTCCGCATGACCGTCAGCGTTGCCTTCAGCGTGACCATCGACGCTTTCAGTTTCATGCTCGCCGGCTTCGCCATGTTCAGCGGACTCACCGTGTTCGGATTTTGGGGTTTCCGCGGCTTTTTTGTCGGAGGAACCTAGCATTTTCAGAGCAGCGAACGCACCGCCACCCACAACAAGGAGGCCTCCTACTGCTGCAATAATTATTTTTTTCTTTTTTGCGGCCGCGGCTTGTTGTTCCGGGGTTAACGGTTCCTTGGCCTTTTTTTCGTCTTTTTTTTCTTCTTTTTTCGCCATGCGAAGCTCCATGCGCAAACTTTAAAACGCGCATTATCACAATACAGATACACTGAGTCATCGGATCTGATTCAAGAGCTGTGCCAATTTTGACGAGGCGAATTTTACCTAGGAGTTCGGGTCCTTTGAGAAATAGAAAACAGCCGAAATTGACTAAAAATAATCGGTATTTTTGTGTAAAGATAAAATGGTTAAGGTTGCCCAGGATGTCCGACAAAATCTTAACGGTTGGCGCCATAGTTTTGACCTTGATCGCGCCAATAATCTGACGCCAGAAGTTCGGTTTGCGGCTTTCAAAGGGAAGGATGTTACTTGGATGGAGGGTTTGCCTTGGATCACGCAGAGTGCCGCCGGGCAACCCATCAAAGTGAGGGTTTACGTACAGCCAGGTGTCAGGGTGTCGGCCATATCAGGTATATTTGACCAATCATTAAAGATTAAAATTGCAGCACCAGCCTCCGAAGGCGCCGCTAATGGGGTGTTAATAGAATTTGTTGCTAAAATTCTGGGCATTAGCACCCGTCAGATTGCAATTTTGCAAGGTTCCAGGTCCCGGCATAAGATCTTAGGAATTGGGGACTGCCCCGTCGAGCTGATCCGTGCAAAATTACGTGTTTAACTCTCGGTAAAGGATTTGCTATAGTTCTAGGTCCCAGTAAGGATTGAGGTGATCTTCAAAATGAGTACTTTCAGACTTCTTGTCATTTCAAGTGTGATGTTGGTTGGCTGCATGGATCAATATAATCCTCGCCCCTATTGGCAGCAGTTTACGCAGGAGCGTCAAATCACCAGTGCCAAGCAACTAAAGCTGACTGAAAAAGGGGAGCTTCCAGCTCCAGAGGCTGCCGGAGATGCAAACGCGGACCCGATGGCGGCCAAGTATTCTTCCCTCTGCTCGAGCTGTCACGGCGTCGATGGAAAAGCTGATGGCCCTGCAGCGTTGGCCATGAACCCAAAACCAAGAAATTTCCATGAGAAAGCTTGGCAGGCCAAAGTTGACGATGCTCACATTACAAAAGTAATCAAAGAGGGAGGAACGTCCGTTGGTTTATCTGGAACCATGCCACCTTGGGGCGCTGTCTTGAGTGAAGACGAGGTCAAAGGTCTTGTCGCTATGATCAGGGCTTGGGGCAAGTAATAGGATTCTGAATTGTTAACCAAGAAATGGACGCTCGTCTGCCCACAGGGCCTCGAGCGTCTCTTTTTTTCTGATGATTCGAACGGTGTCGCCATCGATGGCCACTTCTGGCGGTCGGGGTCGAGTATTGTAATTGGAGGCCATACTCATACCGTAGGCCCCAGCTGTGAAAACGGCTAGCTTGTCGCCAACTTTGACTTGGCTTAGCTGCACATCCTCACCCAACCAGCACGACGTTTCACAGACCGGCCCAACAACATCATGCTTGGCAGCGCTCCCCTGCTCTTCTTTGAAGACGGGCTCAATATGATGGTAAGCATCATACATGGCTGGGCGCAGAAGCTCTGTCATCCCCGCATCGACCAGGACAAAATTCTTTTTCTCACCAGCCTTAATATCTAGAATCTCTGTTAGTAGTAGCCCACTGTCACCCACAATTGACCGCCCCGGTTCCAGGTATAAATCGATATCCTTCGACGGCAGGGCCATCCTCGAGGTCGCGACCCAATTTTTGAAGGAGGGTACTTTCTCCATCTCACTTGGTCGATAGGCCACGCCAACGCCGCCACCCATGTCGATATGCCTTAGTTTAGCTCCCAAGCCTTGCAACTGTTCAGCAAAAAGTCGCATTTCTTTAGCCGCGGTTGCAAATGATTCCATCTCCAGTATTTGACTGCCGATGTGACAACTTAGACCCTCTAGTTTTAAATGCCGACTTGAAAGAACGCGCTTTGCCAAAGACAGAGCCAGTCCCGGGCTTAATCCAAATTTTGTGTCAGCAGGTCCTGTGTTAATTTTCCTGTGGGTCTGACCATCGACGTCAGGGTTGATTCTAAAAGCGACATTTACATCCCGGCCCTGCGCGATTGAGATTTCGTCGAGCAAATCAATTTCGTGGGGTGACTCAATGTTGAAGCAAGCGATGCCAAGATTTATGCCGAGTTCAATCTCACTACGAGATTTTGCGACGCCCGAGAATATGATATCTGATGGTGGAATCTGAGCCGCAATGCACCTTTCAATCTCGCCACCACTAACGACATCCATGCCGAGTCCATGCTGATTAATTAACTTTAATACAGACAGATTTCCCAGGGCTTTCACGGCAAAAAAGGCTCTCGACCCTCGGGATACCAAACTTAACTCTTTGGTAATTGACGCAGCTCGTTCGCGGATCCGATTGAAGTCATAAACGTATACTGGTGTGCCAAATTTTTTTGCGACTTCAGACAGATTAACTCCACTCAAATGGAGACATCCATGCTTTCTATTTAAATGCTGTCCGGGAAATTCTGAAATTGACATGTTCAATGATGACCCAAAGTCTGCAAATAGGACATTTTCTAAGAGTTCTTTTGATGATCGTTATTAACATTCCATTCAAAAGGGCGGTCGGGGCGAGAGGCCGTAGCTATTTGTGACGGCATGGATTTTTCAAGGGTGTCAATCGCCGCAGTAATCGGTGATTCACTTTTCAATTTGCTTAACACTTGTGCTGTGTCTTGCTGATCGAGCAACTCTTGCTCGGCCTCCTTCACCACGTGATCAAAAGCACTCTTAAATTCGTTGGATGTTCGACGCATTTGTACATAAAACTTAGCGGCCTGGCGCATTAATCCCGGCAGTCGTTGTGGACCCAGCAATATCAGCGATACAACGCCAATAATGACGATTTCCATAAACCCAAGACCCATGCTCTCGCTCGCTCTCTGTAGAGATCATTTCCAACTGCCCGAAAACTATGGCAGGATGGAAGTCTAGCCCCAAAGGGAGGGTCGCGCAAATGATAATTGTAACTGGCGGCGCTGGCTTTATTGGTTCTGCGCTCGTTTGGAAGCTAAATGAAAAAGGCTTCAAGGACGTTGTCGTCGTTGATCACATGGGAAGTGGTCCCAAGTGGAAAAATCTAGTCAAAAGACAGATCACTAACATTATTCACAAAGATAATTTTTTCCAGTGGTTAGAGGGATTGCCCAAAGGCCGCCGTATTGAAGCCATTTTTCACATGGGGGCTTGTTCATCTACGACGGAAGCCAACGTTGATTATCTGGTGGAAAATAACCTGCACTTTTCAATGGCTCTATGGGATTTTGCGACCAAGCACAAAATCCCCTTCGTCTACGCATCTTCAGCCGCTACCTACGGAGCCGGCGAAAATGGCTATAAGGACGACATGAAGAAAATCCATAATCTTCGGCCGATAAATCCATATGGCTATAGTAAGCAGCTGTTTGACGCTTGGGTCCTTAATCAGTCACAACGGCCACCATTTTGGGCGGGGCTTAAATTTTTCAACGTATACGGTCCACAGGAGTACCATAAAGGTACGCAAGCGAGCGTAATCTACCACGCCTATCCTCAGGTGCGTGATCACGGGTACTTAAAACTTTTCAAAAGCTATCATCCTGATTACCAGCACGGCGAGCAAAAGCGTGACTTCGTGTATGTCAAAGATGTTGTTGAAGTTCTGTTTCATCTATATCACGCCCGAAGAATTGCGGTGAGTGGCATATATAATCTTGGATCAGGACGTGCGCGTTCATTTGTTGATCTTGGACGAGGGGTGTTTAAAGCGGCTGGGCAAAAAAAGGAAAAATTTGAATGGATCGATATGCCTACGCAACTGCGCGGCCAGTATCAGTATTTTACAGAAGCCAATTTAGATGAGTTGCGACGTCGCACTGGATATAAAGGCAAAATGACGTCGCTCGAGGAAGGCATAGCCGACTATGTCTGCAATTATCTGCAAAATGAAGATCAATACCTGTAATTACCCATGAATATTATCTATCTTGTCCTTTTGTTGAGTCTCTTACCCGCAAAGTTTGCCTATTCGGCTGACGATAGGTGTACGAAGCCGTCATTTGCCATTACCGGCCTTCATCGCACGAGTGAAAATTGGTTTCGAGATTATCTTCAGCTGGATCGCCTAGCCGTGTGGACTGAAGCCGACGCCACCCTTGTGCGAAAGAGGATTTTAACGACCGACATCTTTACTTCGGCCAATATTAGTTATCAACTCCTGCCAAATAAGTGCGAAGTCAGCATAGATCTCACCGAAAAATGGACGACTATACCGGTGGTGAGGGGGGCCTATGGTGGCGGAACGCCCTTGGTGATCATCGGTGGCTATGAAACAAATGCCTTCGGTCGACTTCTAGCGCTGGGTGGCGAATTAAGGCGATATGGCAGCATGGCTCCTGGCGCTTTCTTTTTCTTTAAATCTCCGAGGGCCTGGCGCGGGCGGGGTCTTTGGGGCGGTGAATTGTGGCTCGATCGCCGGCAGCGGGATTTTTTCGATTCGGATGGCAAAGTATACGGGTATGTCAAAAGTGAATCGTGGACCGGTAAATTTCAGTGGCTTTACCCTGTCGGCAGTGTAGACGAATCTGGAGGGTGGCAGGCCGGATTTCAGGCGCAATTACTGCAAGAAAACCCATCGAGCTTTGTATTGAAGCCAGATTACTCAGGCACAAGCAATAAACTGCCGGCGAACCTTCAAACGAACGAGAAGCCTGGTTACGGGGTCATGGCTGCGCCCATGGTGGCATACGATGACTTGTCAGTTGATGGTCTAAATTATTCAGGCCAAAAATCAAAATTCTCCGTAGGTGCGACCAGCAGTCATGCGGGTGCGGGCCGGTTTGCGGAGGCGGAGTTCTACAGTTTTTCCCATTTGCCGGGAGACATTAATTTAGCCGGACGAGTCTTCGCGGCATCCACCAGTGAGGAGACGGTGGGCGCAATCTATTATCTCGGTGGATTCGACTCAATACGCGGTCTTCCTGACGGCATACACTATGGAAATAATATCTTGTATGGCAATTTTGAAGCTCGATTCATGACCGCAAAGTGGCCATATGCTCATCTCCAATCGGCTCTTTTCGTGGATTCAGGCTCGGCTTGGATGCGTGGCGGAAAATTTAGCGATGGGCGGGAGACATCCTTTGGCGGTGGTATCAGGATCGCCATACCGCAGATCTATAGATTCGTCATTCGAATTGACTACGGAATGTCGCTTGGCTCAACGAAGAGTCGAGGTCTTAGCATCGGTCTAAATCAGTTTTTTCAGCCGTATAAGCTAGTTTTCTAGTTAATGACATAATCACAGGGCCCCAGATCCTTATCTTGATCTGGTGACATTGATTTTAGCCAGAGCCTGTTGTCGCCTTGATTTTGTGTGAATTGAAAATAACTCCCCCGCGGAAGCGGATCTGTAACCTCATGCGGTATCAAGTTGACGGTGCTGCTGGAGCCACCGGGTATTAAGTAGGTCCCGGCGGCGAGAAAGACGCGCTCGCCTGCAGCGCGTGACGTGAGAGAAAATTTTCCATTGTTATAAATAACCATATTTGTCGCTCTACCGGCTGCGGTCCTGCACGTCCAATTGCCAAGAATCCTTGGATTTGGAGTACTTCCATCTGGTGTATCTCCTGGGGTCTCAGACTTCCTTGTTAACTTTAATTCAAAGTTCTCGGTTGCGACCCTTAGGCTTGAGTCGAGCAACTCGTAAGTTGTCTCAATCAATTTTCCTGATGAACCAATTCTTGGAATTGTTGATCCAGAAATTTTAAAAATAAGAGATCTTCCCTGAAATTCGCTCCACTCTCCTGTGGCGCTTGCTGTATCGGGATTTTTTAGAGACAGGAGAAAAGAACTATTGGACTCAAGAGTCAGAATAGCTTCAACGGCATCCCCAAACGGCTTTCCGTTTTCAATTGCCTGGTAAAGACCGTTCCACTGGCCGGTCAGTTGTTCGAATGGTGATAGGTTTAAGTCGGGATTTTGCGAACCCGCTCCGTCATTATTGTCCTTTACTCCGCAGGCGCTGACCAGAAAACTCATGGCTAGGATGGCGATGGTGGCGAAAAATTGTCTCATAGGTGTTTCCCAACTATTT
>JBIJBX010000313.1:0-2527 GCA_044344995.1 Oligoflexales bacterium
ACGTTTTAGGGTCACCAGTGCCTCGTTTTCCCGTTTGAGTTTTATTTGTGTGCGAGCCAGGATCATCAATGCCTGCTCATCGCCAGGTGATTTTCGCTGCAGTTTATTTGCGATATTGATCGCCTCGCTGTAGAAGCGAATTTTGAAGTAGGACCAAGCCAGGCTTTTCAACGCCCGAGTATCATCGGGTGTTATTTTTAGGGCTCGCTTGTATCTATAAATCGCTTCGGCATATTTATCTTCGGCGCGATAGGCCTCGGCCAGGAAGAAGTTGGATTCAAAATTATCCTCAAAAGTTTGCATGGATGCTTCGAGGTTTAAAATGGCACCCTTGGCGTCTCCAGCCTTTAGTAAGACGATGCCTAAATTCCTGCGCGCAACCAAGTTTTTGGGATCCTTGCTGATGGCTTTTTTGTAGGCATCGATCGCTTCACGTAACAGCCCGTCTCGCGCGAATTGGTTCCCCTGACTCACAAGCGAGTCCCGTCCTGGCTCCTTTGCGGCGCCCTGTGGGGATGTTTGGCAAGCCCAAAGGCTGCATAAAATAAAGGCAATAAGACACGCGCGTAATTGCCACATGCTAACCGTCTCCTTGTGTTCCTAGCGATGAGCTTCATTGTATCAAAAAAACGTATTTCTGTATCCGCTGCCCAAGGGGGAGGATCTACAGTCTAAAGGTGGCATTGTATTTTACCCGGAATTCGCCCGGGCTAATTAGGTCAATTAACCGTATAGAACTCTTCGAACAGGGACCAACAGCGCATGTCGTTGGAGTAAAAAGATAAGTTAATTCGGGTATTTTCCCACTGCTTATAGGTGGCTCCTCGATAGGAGTAGTAACGCAAGGCGAGGTTGCCGTTCCGGCCTGTAATTAAGGCATCTGGAGTGGGCATGAACTCGTCGAGGAAGTAGCACTCGTTACTAGAATTCTTCATGTAGGGCAACTGCACCGTTCCAGGAGTCAGGTCTGACGCGAAGAAAGCTCCGCGGCAGGACGTAAGAACCCCTAGCAATCCTAAGCCCAGCAGTATTTTTAAGAATTTTGAGCTCATATCAGTCCCTGTTTTGTGCTAAACAAAAGCATCCTGTGTTAGGGCTTCGGCAAAAAGTGGCTAAGCTTTAGGGTAGGGTGCGGTATTGTTGGGAGTTATTGATCGCCTAACTGTGAGGCAGATGATTTAAAATGAGACAAAAAAAGCAATTAAGTTTAGTTATTTCAGGCATTCTGTGTAGCCTTCTTTGCGCCTGTACCACGCCGGAATCGAAGTCTCGTTTCGAGTCAGGTTGGGCCCATTTAGAAGGGGTTGACGGTATTAAGTGCAGTCCCTGGCCGTTGCGTGAGACGGAACTTGATGTGACTTACATGACGGCTGACGCGACGCAATCTGGAGGATTTGTTGCGGGTGTTCGTCTGCGCAATGGTAGTCGAACACCTGTTTTTGCTGAAACTGGAGGTGGATTAGATTTGAGTGTTGATAATCTAACCCCTCTGCCAATCGGCCGTGATGCTTATGTTTTAGCTCCATTCACTTTTCAAAAAGAGAGCTTGGCCTTTGTTGTTCAAAATAAAAATGAGCGCGCATGGTTGGAAGTTCGCTCTATCAAGGATAATCGCTTGGTGGCGCGGATGGCCACACCACTTTCCAAAGAAGCGGATACTGGCCGTTTAGTAACCTCTACCTCAGGATGGTGGCTTCAAATCAACCATGACGACAGGGAAGCGTCTTACGTATTTGTCTCAGTGAATGACAAGGCCCAATGGCTGTTCAACGTTTCGGAGTTTCAGTCTCACTCTCGCTACGCTGCGTTGGTTGGTCATCAGGTGGACGAACAAGCCTTTGCCATCGAAAACTCTGGAAAAGGTGATGACTCGAACAGTAATTTTACGATCACTCGTCTAGAAACCACTGGAAAATTTAGCGTTGCAGGCAAAGTGACGATTCCTACCAAAGGTGGACTAGAGAGTTGGTCGCCAGTGGGCGTGGGTAAAAAAATTATTTTTGCCAGTGTGCGCGGTGATTCTATGGTCGGCCAAGGCGTACTCACTGTCTCCGCCTTTGAAATGTCGGCAGGCTCTGCAATTCTTAGCTGGCGCAAGGAATTTCAGTTCAGTGACGTGCACCTTGGGGAGCCGGTTTGGCTATCCAATGGGCATCGTGCCTTTATAGCCTTGATGAAATGGGTCGATTCAGAAACCGTACTGACGCGGATAAAAGTCGACAGTAATTCAGCGGAAATGGTGCCGGACATTGGCGTATTTGCACGTGGAACTATTTTGGCGTCTGGATATTTCGGTCCTGAAAACTCTGGGCTTGGCGCGTTCAGATTTCGTGAAAAAGATCTTTGGAAGTACAAGCTATGCAAACTATCGCTTTGAACAAGGGTCACCAATTGCTTGAAAGTCTAAAAATATTCGCTCGTGATATAAAACTGAGTCACAGTATTTTTGCCCTGCCATTTGTCGGTGTTGCAATGACTATCACGGGCGCTGCCGACATAAATTTCGTGAAAATTTTGAAAATTATTA
>JBIJBX010000085.1:0-9321 GCA_044344995.1 Oligoflexales bacterium
CAGGGGTAAATTGCAGGCGACTGAATTTCAATCCTGTCAATTCGGCAAGTGTTTTGATGGCAGTGGTCTTTGCCAGCCCCGGTAGACCCTCCAAAAGAATGTGTCCATCAGCTAAGAGCGCCATGACCAACCTTTGGGCTACTTCAGTCTGACCGACAACGCGGGAGCCAAATTCGGCAAGGGCGTCTTGAACACGTTTAGCAAAATCAGACGAACTTTTTGCTTCTGTAGAATGCACTTAAACCCCCAAAAATAATCAATAAACCTGGGGTTAAAGTGTATAAAAGTGAGGAGATTTTTCAAGATCCAATGGAGGGAAAAACAGGATAGACCTGGGAATTTGGTCGCAGCGTCGCGATTTTCCTTCTTAATGCCATAACTCCGTCGGCCTCCCGCCAATCCATAGCTTCAAGCCCAAGGCGACCCGTAATAATTTCGATTCGAGAACGAATCATTTTTGCCCAAGAAAGTTGTGGTTCCTCGGTCAATAGCTGAAGACAAAGTCTGAGTACACGACGCTCCTGGCAATTGGCGATGAGAATATCTAACCATACACCGACGAACTGGATGTCAATTTTCGTAAGTTGATGGGTTTCAAAAATAGTGATCAAAAACGGATCGCTTAACCCATCAAACGAATCATTTATGAATCGCAAGATCTCATCCCAGCGATTGCCTTGGACCAATTCTTTTATATAACTATGGCAAGCTGAGTGATCCTGCGCTGACGGCCAAACACTCTCCACGTCCTCATCCAAGGATGACAATCCTGACGAAACGGCGGACTGCGTTCGAACCATTCGCTCAAGAAAGCCTTTGGAATGATTGGATGGCTGTTTGGGGGGAATTGCCTCTGGAATACCGGCTGCCGTAGGTTTTTTTTCAACAACCTGGGGAGAACTTGATTCTTGAAGATCAAACTGTGGATCGGGCCGCTTGACGATTGCCGGTGCTTCTGGACTTTTCGCCATGACATTATCAATGCTGCTGATTGGCATCTCAGGTTTTATTTGAGGGACCTGAGAATTTGGCAACTGACTGATTGGGATTGCGGGGATCGCAATTTCTGGACCTGTATTATTGTTTGTCTTCGTGACCGAATCGATGGCGAATTGACTTTTGGGCTTGCCCTGAGCTGAACCTAATGTCGTATCAATTCGCCGTCGAGCTTCATCATTTTCCTTTGATCCAACGGGATGTGCCGTCAGCCTGATAGCGTCAACTCTGATGGCGGCTGCCTTCCCACTTTTCCCTAAACCCTCCATGGCACTAGCCATGACGATCAATGCCTCTTGCTCAAGCTTGGCAGATTTGAATAAACCCCAGCCCAAATCAAGTGCGGCCTGAGGAGCCTTTGCCACAAGAACTTTCGCCGCTTGAATAATAGCTTCGGAGCGCTCTTCGTCACTAAGTTCGTTGGCCAGTGATAGGTAGCGACTCAGCAGGCGCTGATCGCTTGGCGTCGCCTTGATCAAATCCAAAATTTTTAAAAGTCCAGGTGCCACCTGAAGCCTCCAATATTCCAAGATATGTCGGCTGACCAGCGGAGTTCGCTTTACACGGAGCACTAGGAAAAATCTGCCCAGCTCTGGACAGGTCTGCAATTCATCAATATTATCAAATTCTTAGGATAATTTAGACGCCAAATTCCTGTAAAAACTTTGTGGAGACCTGGCCTTCAATAAAGCGTTTGTCATCCAAAACTCTGAGATGGAATGGAATATTGGTTCGAATTCCGTCAACTTTCATTTCCCGCAGCGCACGACGCATGCGAGCTAAGCACTCGTCACGATCTCGGCCCCAGGTTATCAATTTAGCAACCATGGAATCGTAAAGAGACGGCACCGTAAATCCAGCATAAAGCATGCCGTCAACGCGAACGCCTGGACCGCCCGGTTCATGATAGCCAGTGACCTTTCCAGGCCACGGCGCAAACGTTGTAGGGTCTTCGGCGTTGATCCGACACTCCAAGGCATGACCACGCAGCTCAATTTTGGCTGGATCAAAAGACAACTTATGACCACGAGCGATATTGATCTGCTCTTTGATCAAGTCGACACTGGTGATCATTTCCGTCACGGGGTGCTCAACCTGAGCCCTGGTGTTGACTTCCATGAAATAAAAACGCCCATCCTCGTCCATTAAAAACTCAACCGTGCCAAGACTTTGATAGCCTACAGCCTTGGCGAGCCGGACCGCGGTATCGCCAATCTCTTTTCGCCGTGCTGGTGTCATCACCGGACATGGCGCTTCCTCAAGGAGCTTTTGATGGCGCCGCTGAATGGAGCAATCTCTCTCGCCAAGATGCGTTGTATTTCCATGCTCGTCGGCTACCAACTGTACTTCCACGTGCCTAGGGCGTTCGCAGTAGCGTTCAATGAACACGTCTGGATTTCCAAACCCTACTTCAGCCTCACTTCTGGCAAGATCAAACTGCTTTGACAGTTCGTCCAGCGAGCGAACAATCTTCATGCCACGACCACCGCCACCGGCGGCCGCCTTGATGATCATAGGAAAACCAATTTCTTTCGCCAATTTTTCTGCTTCAGCTAGTGACTTAACAGCTCCAGCGCTTCCTGGAAGCATCGGAACACCAGCTTTTTCGGCAAATGCGCGTGCCTCCACCTTATTGCCAAGGGCCTGAATGTGGGAGGACTTTGGACCAATAAATTTAACGCCATATTTCTCGCAGATTTCAGCAAATTTCGCATTTTCTGAGAGAAAGCCATAACCTGGATGAATCGCGTCAACACCAGCGATCTCAGCTGCACTCATGATTGCTGGAATCGAAAGATAGCTTTTCGGACTTGGACCGGGCCCAATACAAATGCTCTCGTCAGCAATTCGAGTATGAAGAGCATCACGGTCAGCCACGCTGTGGACTGCAACCGTACGCAATCCCAACTCTTGACAGGCTCGTATGACACGGACGGCGATCTCACCGCGGTTAGCAATCAATACTTTTTTCATGAAGAGACCTTACTCGATGACAAAAAGTGCTTGTTCAAACTCAACAGGTTGGCCATTTTCGATGAGAATTTCTCGAATGACGCCGTCTCGGTCAGCCTCAATCTCATTCATCAGTTTCATCGCCTCAATGATACAAAGGGTCTGGCCTTTTTTAACCCGTGTACCGACGTCAGCAAATGGGTCTGAGCCAGGGCTTGACGACCTGTAAAAGGTGCCCACAAAGGGGCTTTTCACGATGTGACCACTTGCAAAGCCTTTTACCGTCCCTGCCGCCGTCTCAGGTTTCGAGGCTGGTGGTTGGGCTGCGGATGAGGCCACCATCTGAGGCATCCCGGGCGCCATCATCGGCGCAGCCATCATCGGCATGGAAGACATCATCCCCGCATTTGCAGGAGCCTGCATCGTGATCTCAATTTTTTGATCCTTTGCTTCAAACTTCACATGATTAAACCCTTGCTTACGCATGAGCTCCATCAATTGTTCAACATTTTTAAGATCCATGACTCACCTACTAATTGGCTGATAAATTTAGTTTTGAACCTTTGAAAGATATTCATTGGAGCGAGTATCAATTCGAAGAACGTCACCCTCTTTGATGTGAAATGGCACCTGCACAACAAGCCCAGTCTCCATTTTTGCTGGTTTGCCACCACCACCGGAGGTATCACCTTTGATGTTTGGTTGGGTTTCAACCACTTTAAGATCTACGTGGTTGTCAACTTCAACCGCCACAGCCCGTCCGCGGAAGAACGTTACTTTCGCATTGCCGTTTTCAACAATGTAATAACGGGCATCCCCGACTTCTTCGACGGATAGAGTGAATTGCTCATAGTTAGAAACGTCCATGAACGACCAGCGATCTCCGTCATTGTAGAGATACTGCATCTCACGGGTTTCAACGTCAGGAACAGCGACCTTGTCGCCAGACTTGAACGTGACCTCAACAACTTGGCCAGTCTCAAGATTTTTAAGCCTGGTTCTCACAAAGGCGTTGCCCTTGCCGGGACTGACGTGCTGAAACTCCACGATCGACCATGCTTTGTCGTTATATTCGATTTTAAGACCTTTGCGAAAATCCTGCGTTGAATACATTTTGCTTCCTCTAATCCAACTTTACCTTGTCTGGTTGATCCGACAAGGTACATCAATTATTAGCATAAGTGCAAGCTGAAGGCTTCTCTGCTAAGCAGCAGGAAGCGGCTTCTGCGCATTATTTGCGCAGCTGAACTGTAACAAGGGTTCAAAGGCTCACTGCGGCCGATTCACTACAAACCTAAACAAAACATTCCAAAACCGATGAGAGCCATTCCCAGAATGTTCACCAGACGAATCTCTGTGCCAAAAGCAAAATGGCTAATGATAGCACCCCAAACAAATGTACTGGCATAAATGGGATACAAAGTCGCCATACTTCCACCACGTTTAAACGCCGCCATAAAGAGGACCATTACGGCTAAATAGCAGAGAATTCCCAAAATGAGGCGCGGATTGGCAATATATGAAATCACACCACCGGTCGCTAACTCTGCGCCAGATTTGTAAAAATACTGCCCAAGCGCTCCAAAAAAGGCCGCTACCAAAAACATGACAATCGATGAAACCGGAGTTGTTGCCATGCTTATATTCTCACAATGATTAGATGATCACAGGCAGCAAATCGATTCACTCAGAACGCCTTTTTTCAACTGGACGAAACCTAACATGACGAGCTGACGTAGGCGCGGCAGAAGACCTCGACGCATTCGTAGATCCATGCGTAAGTTTGTCATGCCGTAACACTCTAAGCAGCGGACCGCGAAAATTAGCCACTCTAATAAACCGTTCGCGCTGGATACCTTGCCCTGGCTCCTTAATATCTTTACCACCTGTTGCATGAATAATATCTGCCACACCGGCCTCGTGTAATCGCTCAACAATAACAACATGGCCACGGTAGATCAGCAAGTCACCAACGACGAGACCATCAGGAAGAAATTCAACAGCTCGTAGGTTATATTTTTTTGACAATGATTCCGAACTTAATTCGAGCATTTGCAGGGATGTCAGATATGGAAAACCAAGGCCGGCGCGCTCAAACACCAATTGGACAAAGTGGGAACAATCCAAGCTGCAATGGTGACATGACGGACATTCTTTGAAACGAAGTTTTGGTGACGGACGTTTTTTCTCAAGACAACTGTTACAGTCATCACATGTTCCGGCATCACCCACCTTACTTCCGCCGTAAACGTAAGAGACTTCGAGATTTTCCAACATATCGTCACCGGCGAGCCTGATCTTCTCTTGAAAGGCCTCGACGCTGCCAAAGGCCGGCAGTGCGGCGGCTAAAAAAGCCATTGATATTAGGTATTTAAAAAAATAGCGCGATTCCATGGGCTCACCATCGTCATAAATAACCCCAAGCTTCCGATATATTAAACGAATTTGGGCGTTTCCACCAGAGTCCGGCTTGTAACCACCCCAGCCCCGGTGGACGGCCGTAGGAGTTTTGTGAACCAACAACCAGAAAAACGTGAAGAGCAAACCAGCTACGCGCCATTGTCAGATCAAGCGCCGGGGCTGAATAATACTCCAGAGTTTGAGAAAAGTGAGCAAAACTCCTTTATTCAGCGTCATCTTCCGCTGCACAAGTTCAACCATAAGCGCGCCGCTTTTATAATTGAGATTTCAATTCTACTGCTAGCAGGCTTTTTTTCGTGGTCTTTTTGGAACAACTGGTGTCCCAATGGCGTGGAGCAGTGCCTCGGCACCACTACACTGGCCCCGGCTCATTATTTAGCTCTGTCTTTTATTAGGCCGTTATTATTAACGCCCCACGCGTTTGGAACCTATGTGGCGGCCAGAGCTTTTGACGAGGAATCGGCCATTCTTCTAGCAGCTATCGGTAGCACCCTTTCAACCATACCGGTCTATGGCTTGATGTATATAATTGGTCGGACGATGGTTGTTCCCTGGATGAGCCGTAATTTACCATCAACACTGCGATTCATCAGATCCCAAGATTACAAACTTATTTTCGCCGCCCGCTTAATCCCAGTATTCCCGTTTGATCTAGTGAGTTTTTTTGCGGGAGCTTTCAATCTAAAACCTTTGCGCGTTTTGTTTTTCACCTTCATTGGAATCATGCCTGAATGCGTATTCCTGGTGTATATGTCGTCGCCAAAAGTCACTCTGCTTGGCTGGACAGTAAATGCTATCGGCTTGACAGCAGGCCTTATCCTCGCGCCGCTTCTACTTTTTGAATGGTATAGCCGCAAACACGGACGCAGTATGCTATCCATGCTCACAGCTGCCTACCAAGAAATTATGATGGAAGCATCTCTGAACAATCAAATTGTTCGCCGTAACAAAGTGATTGACCCGAATCGTACGCCCGTGCTGCTCGTCTACGGCTTTTTCTCTTCACAACGATCTCTGAATGTACTGGAAAAACAACTAGTCGCGGCTGGATTTGACGTGTTCAGCTTCAATCTGGGCGGTTTATTTGGCACTTTTTTCACCCAAGGGATCATGGAAAGCGCCAACTTCATTGATTATAAAATTAAACGCCAAATGGACCGCCATGGTTTCAAAAAGATCCATATGGTAGCCCATTCTAAAGGCACCCTTGTCAGCTTGTGGTGGTTATTAAAGCTTGGCGGAAGCAGATATTGCGACAAGCTAATTGCCATGGCTCCGCCATGCAATGGCAGCCCTTACACTTATCTCGGACTGGTAACTCCCCTAGCATTTTTTTGGCGCGACCTATGGCAGATGCGCCCAGGTAGCAGCTTCCTGAAATATCTCCGGGACAGTGACGTGCCGCAGAATTTAAAAATCCATATTTTGTATAGCGAAAGAGATTCCGTATCGCGAGGTCGCCAGGGGATTTTCATCCCAAAAACTGGCCACCAAAACATCACAAGTATGGCGATGAATGACCTCAATCATTTTGACTTTATTGTTCGACGCGAGCCCATCAAGGAAGTTATTAAAATTCTGTCAGGAAGTGCCGAGGCCGCACACCTACTGGACCTGGAGGAAATAACTCCCTTGGGTAAACTAAGTGGTGATTCCGACCTTTGATACAATTTAGACCCGGACGGTTTGAATTATCTTTTGTTTGATCCATCGCCACCAGGTCGGCCAGGCTTAGAACCATCTTTAAAGTTCCCTCGACCATGGCCCCTGCGATCACCTTGGGACTCCGCACGACGACCCTGAGACCCCTCGCCTCGACGCTGTCCGGACTCATTGCGACGACGATCCTGCTCGCGTCCATGCTGTCTATCTCCCGACCCCTTTTGACCGGATTGTCCCTGGGACTTCCCATCTGCGTCGGGCATTAACAAACCGAGGTCAATATCATCCGCCCAAACATCGGCTTCACTCTCCATGGCTTCGGACACAACCTCACGCTTATCGACGAATTCCACGTCTTTTGCTTTGGCCGAAATTTGTCGACCGTCGGCGGTCTCAAAAACTACCATTTGATTCAAAATATCCGTCTTTATGACGGTTCCTTGATCACCCTCGTGCATATGACGAACTCTTGATTTCAGCGCGGGCAATTTTTTTCTTAGATCTATGTAAGCATCGTTTTCATAGGTCAAACAGCAAAGCAGTCGACCGCAACCGCCCGAAACTTTACTCGGATTTAAAGCTAGATTTTGATTTTTTGCCATTTTTATTGAAACTGGTACGAAGTCGCGCAAAAAGCTACTACAGCAATATTCACGACCACAAATACCCAATCCACCGACCAACTTCGCCTCGTCGCGAGCACCCACCTGCTTTAATTCAACTCTCGATCGCATGGCGCCAGCTAAGTCTTTAACGAGATCCCTGAAATCTACCCGTCCTGGAGACGAGAAGTAAACGATCACCTTGCTGCCGCTCATTTGAGTCTCAATTTTCATAATGCGCATATCGAGCTTAGTCGCTTCAACACGCTCCCTCGCTATATCAACCAACTGCGTCTCCGAGAAATGCCCTGAGTCACTTAGGTCACGATCCGTTGCAACGCGCATCACCGGCTTTAGTTGGCTACTTTCAGGCCCGGACTGATCGATCGCGGAAACACGTACCACTCGCGCAATGGTTGGACCACGATCGGTATCCACAACTATTTGATCACCCACTCTTACGGTCAACTCTCCAGGTAAAAAATCATAGATCTTACCGGCACGTCGAAACTGAACCCCGACGACATTAGCTAAACTCATATAACACTCTCTTTCCATCTACTGAGTCCCATAGACTCCATAACCAACTGTGAATTCAAAGAAATTTTACCAATCACGGCTTGGCGACGCGCCGTACTAAGTGCCTCGCGAAGGCCCCTTCTGGTGGCACTCCATTCGCGCAATTTTTCCGTATCAAGATCCTCTTTACTTAGTTGCTCTCTATACATCGTGGATAGCTCTAACTCGGCGCAATCCAAAACATCTGCTAATTTTGCTTTTTTAGTCCGTGCAAGATAAGCAGCAGCCTCCAAAACCTCGCACTGACTTGACGCGCACAAAAGTTTCCGAACGTCAGCGGCAATTCCATCAGAAAAATCTTCGTCTTGCTCTACCGCCCTGTAAATCCGACCTGGACTAAATCCCATCCTCTGAACAAATCTGATGATTTCATTTTCTTTTATCTCGCTATGGCCACCCGCGCTAAGCAATCTCGTTGTCCAGCCAATCACATCACTTCTATCCGGCGCCTGAACGCGCCAACGCAAACATCTGCCAAGCACCGTCGATGGGAGTGACAAAGGGCGACTTGACGTTAGTATAATGATTGCTTGTCCTGATGGTTCCTCGAGGGTTTTTAACAAGCGATTAGCAGCCTCAATCGTCAATTTATCCGCATTCATAATCAGGCCAATCCTTAGACCCGAATGACTCAAAATGTTGAAATGCTCCTGGAGCTCCTCGGCGTCTGCCGTACGAATTGGACCATTGCCTCCGTCCAACATCGCGACATCCGCATGAATTCCTGCCAGCACCTCTTTACATGAGCCGCACTGACCACACGGCTGTATGGATGCATCCGGATTCATGGCTCTCTCGCATAAAAGTCTTGCTGCAACCCAGACTGCAAGATGACGTTTGCCGACCCCTTGTCGCCCCTCCAACAAGACGACGGGGTGCATTCTTTGACTGGAAATAAGCTCGTAAATAGCCTTCTGATCACGCCCTAGACCGATTAGATGTCCAATGTTCCAACGATGGCTTTTGACTAGCTCTTTACTCATAGTCCCCATCGACGTTCAAGCTCGGAGCAAGCTTGCGCAAGAACCTGCTCAGGTGGAAGAGATGCATCTAAAATAAAAAAACGCGCTGGATAAAACCCAGCAACTTTTCGAAACCCGTCGCGCAA
>JBIJBX010000124.1:0-7403 GCA_044344995.1 Oligoflexales bacterium
CATACTCAACGCCTTCCTTAAGGGACTCCATGGAGAAATTGGAGGAGCCTGCTCTCAGGTTGAAGGCTTTCCCGCCTAGATAGGCTGCATCGGCACCAAAGTTAAGGACGGTTTTGAGTTTTTCTATGTTTCCAGCTGGTGCTAAAAGCTCAATATTACTATTCATTTAAACATCTCCAAACGTCGCCATGTCGTGCTTTTAGAAGGGGGCTTTTTAGAACAAAGAGAGGCGGTGGGATATACCTGTTGTTTAGATTTCGTGCAAGCCCTAGTCTCAGGGGTGTAAATCGCTGATATTACGTCTTTTAGTCAGGCTCGATTGCGGCGTTTTGTTTGTTTTGTCACGTGGACTTCAAATTGTTTGCCGTCAACATGTCCCCAGACATTGCCAAAAAAGCTTAGACGGTCACGTTCAACGATAATCCCGCCGCCGTCATTGACCCCATAAATGGGCCGCTTGATTAGGGTGCTTTGTTTGCGCAGCTCCTTGGCATACTCGGGCTCGTGGTTGTAATGGGGGAAAAAGTCAAAGTTAACGAGATTCAAGGCATCCATATTACGAATTCCGACGGCGTTTTCGTCGCGGTCAAACTTCGGATAGCTAGCACTAGCTATGGTTGGAGTCATAATAATGGCGCCGGCAGAAAGCCCCGCTAAAACTCCACCGTCTTGAACGAATTTGACCAGCAGGCGGTCGAAATGGTGCCTGCGTATGGACTTTAAAAAATAAAAAGTGTTTCCACCACTCAGGTAGATGATGTCGGCTGATTTGACGAGGCGTTCAGCGTCGCTAACAGAGTAGGGTCGGTCAAGATTGAGAAGGAAAATGTTTGTTACTCCAAGGGCACCATAGGTTTCCTTGACATATTCATATTCAAACTCAGGAACATGACTTGCGGATGGTATGAATAAAAATCTTGGATTTTTCTTTCCGGTCAGCCGCAATGCCGCTCGGTCAATGGGGTCATTGCCCTCTGCATAGCCACTGTATAGGACTAATTTCATAGCAGAACCTAAAGCCCGTGGCGCATGTCTTTGACGACTTTTTCAAGAGCCTTTAACACAGACTCAGTCTTGCCGGTGAGTTTGACAACGCCAGGTTTAGAGGTTTCACTGGGGTCTTTGACAATACGTTCAGATTTCTTTGGGAGTGTGTTTCTATTGATTCCGCGCAGTTTGAGGTCAGGCACCAGTACCTGCTCGTCGATAAAGTTAAATATAACTGAGAATAGTTCACGACGTTCCATTTGTTTTCGCGTTTTAAGAATCTTGTCGCCCACGTTGCAGATGGCATCTCCAGTCACACGCTCACTACGGTTAATGATGGCAGATCTTGCAGCTATCTTGCCGATAACGTTGTCTAATCGCGACTCAGTAAGGCGAGCTGTTGCGGCAATGACGGCCATGTAAGACTTTTGAAACTGTTCAGCCCAAACACGCCGAAGTAAGGTTGGCCTAGCATCATTGACGCCGCAGAAGGTAGACGCAATACCCTTCATGAATTCTTTCGCGCTGATGGTCTTCCATTCGGTATTTAGTCTGGTTGGGAGAATACGTAGTATGTCACGCATGGAATATAAAGCATCCTTCGTGATGCCGTCTGGTACGCGGTAGTGTTGCTTTTGTTTGGTTTTGCGTTCCCACCAATTGAAGTTGGCTTCAAAGTTTCGAACTATTTTAGGAGCCTTAGCAAGAACCAGTTCAGCTTCATGTTTGGGGAGGCCGATCTTCTCAAGCAGCATTCGGCGTTTTGCAAGGACGAACAGCCTGTCAAAACGACGGACCTCAGGGTGGTTGCGAAAGCGTGAGATTTCGAGTTTTTTACCGGTATTTAGATAATGCTCGATTTGCGCAAACGTTTGGACAAGATACCTAGCTTGCGAACGCTGTTCGGTAAGAGTTGTGGACCATCGATCAACGTCGTCAAACTTGTACTCATGATGAAACAAACCGAATTGGCGGATTGACCCGTAGTCAATAATTCCACCATTGGCTAGGATATTGTCCCCATCCCAGGCAAGCCAGCAAAAAATATATTCTGACTCGAATCGTGCCGCCATTTCTGCGAACGTTTCACTCGTTTGGGAAAGTAAACGTTTATAAGGATTCTCTCCTCGCTGAAGTGGTTGCCATTCGCCGTTAGAAATCTCCCGATTAATAAAAAAGTCGATCGCAGACTTTAGGCGCGGCAAGTTTGATTGTTTTAAATGATTAAAAAAATGGCTCGGGCGCAAAAGGTTTTTTCCAGCTCTAACGTTGATGCTGAGATTTCCAGGAAATTCGATCACACAAAGAACGCGCTCCGTGGGAATGCCATTTTTATGCATGATTTCTGAAAATATCGCTCCCGTGACGCCGTCATCGAGGTCACTATACCCGCAACCGTAGCTGATACTAGGATCACCGGTTCTAAAGAATTTCTTGAAAATATGCGTGGCTGGGCTGAGGCAGGTAGCACCTGTGCCACAGCTTGTTATGTCCCAGGTCTTGCCTTTAGACTGCCAAACGCCGTTCCACAGGCTTCGCCCGTCACCACTCGTAATTCCTGTTTTTCCCGGATGCTGGAGTTGGAGGTAGCGTGTTGCCATGTAATGCTTTGGCTTCATTTCGCTTTGGGGAATTTTTACACCGTTTATAAGATCGTATTCATTGATGATTTGAATGGCAAACGTGTCGAGAACCTGACTTTCGAGTTGCGGGTTCATTGCATATGGATGATCAGTGGGCAGTAATCCCATCTCGACGGCTAGATCGAAATTGAACCATACCACTTTGCCGCCCTTACGCTGGCGAGCACGGTAGAGAACATGGGAACCAGGGACGTCTGTTTGCCAAGGGTGCGAACCATCAATTCGCGAAAAATGTGAGTAGTCATTAATCGCGTGTGCGTTTGATTTGGCATTAAGATGGCGAGCTGCCATTATTTGCATTGACCCCCGATGTTGTTACTGATCTTTATTTTCTTCGGTTTAATTGGCGCAGACTTTAGGGTTTACGGTGGGTTGTATCTTTTGGGGCCATTGATAAACGCGTGATTTTATTTTTAGCCGCAAGGAATGCAGCTTACCCTCAAGACTAAAAAAGTCATTAAATCCGGAATGTTGCGTTGTCTGTTTCCGTGTTATAGCAAGGGGTTTAAAGGCGTAGACGGCAAATTATGCCTAGAGAAGCCTTTTTATTTGATTAACGCTAGGATGAATTCTACAAGTTTCTAGGATGTTTCAGATCAGGCCGAATGTCAGCCGACTGACGCTTCGCTGTTTTTGAATTTAGAATTATCCATTGGAGGGCGTTGTGGGTGTGAA
Organism: Oligoflexales bacterium; assembly: GCA_044344995.1. Classification (GTDB taxonomy): domain Bacteria; phylum Bdellovibrionota_B; class Oligoflexia; order Oligoflexales; family RGVZ01; genus CAMDKS01. The sequence goes on from JBIJBX010000124.1 coordinate 3,306, forward strand.
AATATCGGGGGAATTCCTTGGTGGACTCAATACGGCTATGACACACGAATTATCGGGCGCGCGGATTGTGACTGATGCTCCACTTGATAATGGCGGAGAAGGTAAGAGTTTTTCGCCAACAGATTTGCTTGCAACGGCTGCTGGATCCTGTGTCATGACAATCATGGCAATCTATGCCAAGAAGCATAATATTGAGCTACGTGGTATGCGGTGCGAAGTCGAGAAACACATGAGCCAAGAACCCCCTCGCCGCGTTGCAGCAATTGATATTAAAGTTTATATGCCGAGTTCATTAAACCCAGACTTACGAGAGACTTTGGAGAAGGTTGGTAGTACATGTCCCGTTCTTTTAAGTTTGGGAAGTCAGGTCCAAGTCAATAAAAGTTACATTTATGAGGTTTAATAGGTGAGCAAGGTGAATGTCGGTGAAAGAACAATCAAGTATTCATCAGTGACAGAAGCTTTTGCTCTCTTAGAGCCTGGGTCAGTGGTCGTCACGGCGATGGCGGCGGCTGAGCCTTATCACTTTTGGAGTGGCGCCGCGGAGTTCATTCCGAAAAGGCAGGAAATTTCGCTGAATAAGCCCACAAAGCGAACCAAGATATTTTGCGCGAATCCCAGCAAGCCTTGGCCGTTAATTGCCGATGATCGCATGTGTGAATTTGTCGACGTGATTGTCATGTTCATGACGGGTGCTATGCGTCATCTTCAAGGGCGCGGGTTTGTCCATTATATGCCGCAGCACTTGTCCCAGTGGTCTAGGAATCTTCTGAGTCGCCCAGAGGGCGTGGATGTATTTTGGGGGACTTGCTCTCTTCCTGACAGTCGGGGCTACGTGAGCTTGGGAACTTCTAACTGTTACGAATCAGAGGTGATGAGAGCCGCAAGGAAAGTTATTCTTGAGGTAAATCCCCATATGCCAGCGACAAATGGCGCTACGGAGGTTGGGATTGACGAGGTCGATCTGTTTATTGAATCGTCGCAACCGTTGCCAATTATAGAGCCTTCAAGCTTCGGGGACGTTGATAAGAAAATTGCCAATTTTATCGTTGATTTTGTTGAAGACGGATCGACACTGCAATTTGGGATCGGCTCCATTCCTAATGCGGTCGGTAAGCTGCTTGCTGCGAAAAAAGATCTTGGTATCCACACTGAGATGATTAATGACGCGATTTTAGAGCTCTATGAGCAAGGAGTGATTACCGGCAGGCGAAAATCAATATGGCCCAGAAAAATTGTCGGCGCGTTTGCCTATGGAAGCAAAAAATTATACGAGTTCATTCGGGAAAATCCTTTGGTTGAAATACATCCCGCTTCGGTTGTTAATGACCCCTACCGGATCGGCAGAAATTACAAGATGATTTCCATTAATTCGGCCGTCGAGATCGACATCACGGGGCAAGTGTGCAGCGAGTCCCTAGGCCATCGCGAGTTGAGCGGCGTTGGAGGTGCGGCTGACACCCATATCGGTGCTCAGAGAAGTGAGGGCGGAAGGGGAATTATCGCCCTTCCGTCGACCACAAAAGATGGTACGAATAGCAAGATCGTCTCGACTCTTCAGCCGGGGGCTAAAGTCAGTATTTCCCGTAATGATGTTGATACCGTTGTTACTGAGTTCGGGGTGGCCTGCCTCAAGGGCCTGACCGTGCCTGAAAGAATTCGGGCCATGATCAGCATAGCTCACCCCAGATTCAGGGATGGCTTATTAGACCAAGCAAAAACCCTGCTATATTTATAAAATTTTTGCGGCGGTTTCTGCTAGCTGCTCAACTGACGATGCTGGCGATATTTTAACTTGTTCAAAATGGGGTCTGCAGGCCGCCGCTGTAGTGTCACCGATACATACTGCCGTGAGTTCATGTTTCAGGCGGTTGTCTGCTGGGTGAAGTGATGTCACAAAGCCTTCAACGGCCGAAGGGCTGGCAAAGCAGACGACTCCCTCTAAAGACTGGATGTAGCGTTCCAAGTCAGACTTTTCTGGATGTTTTCCGTGGGGGAGATGCAATGATCGCTCAGTTTCATAAACAGCGAGGGGCTCAACGTGAATGTCGTAGCGCCTTAAGTGCGCGGCGATATCGTAGCTTGGTTCCTTCGAGCAAGGCCAAGCCACATCGGTGCCCGGGCGTAAATTACTAGCCAACCACTCTGATAGGCTTTCAGCATTGATGACACCAGGTGGAATTTCAGCGGTGATTTTAAATTCTCGCAAAGCATCTTTGGTGCCTGGACCGATGGCAAAAACCATTTCCGCACTTCGCATAAGGTTTAGCAAAGCGGCGTGTCTAGCTGAGTATCTAATAGCGTTACCGCTTGTGGCGATGAAGACCTGTGGTTTCCGACGCGGGAACTTGACGGAAAGACCTGACATGGCAATACATGGCAAATGCAAAACATCAGTCTCGAGCTTGTCGAGAATCTCTTTGTCGTGTTTCCAGTCGTCGATTGATCGCGTCCAGATTAGTAGAGCCATGGTCGGGTCTTTGCCTCAAATAATGTCTTACAGTAATTTACATTGCTTTATTTCAAATACAAAGGTTCTTCAAATTACGGTGCTCAGTCCAAGAGCTTTTAAAATATCATTAGCCCCATTTTTACGCAGCTCTTCAACAGCCCGATTTTCCAAATCTTCTGAGAGATTCTCGGTTGTTTTTACAACAGATTGCATAGCAGAGGCACTATCACCGTTATTTCCAAGCACCACCGCGCGTACTAGTAAGAACCCCTCATTTTTTGGATCGTCAGTTACCAGACAGCCAAAAGGCATGGTGCAGTCGCCACCTAAGCGGGCCAAAATTCGGCGCTCAATATCCACAGCGCGGCGGGTGTCGGGACACTCAAGATTTTGCACGATTTCTGCGGATGCATTAGATTTCAAGATTTCAATAGCTAGCGCCCCTTGGCCAGGGCAGGGTATGAACCAGGTTGGGTCAAGTCGGTGAGCATGAACGTTTTTTATGCCCAGCCTTTCCAATGAGGCTTCGGCCAATATAATGGCGTGCCATGGTTCTGATTCAAGTTTTTTGAGCCTTGTATCCACATTGCCTCTAACCGGGGTCGTGACGATTTGAGGACAGCTGCCGGCAAGAAGGGAGCTTCGTCTCAAGCTTGATGTGGCGACAGTCATTGGCCCCAGAGCGCGGATGGCGCTAGCGTCGAGCACAGCACCAGGCTTAATCCCAAGATTTTTCCAAATCTCTTGTTTGAAGATAATAACATCCCCATGGGAGTTTCGTTTTAAGACCGCCGCTAGTTTGAACGGGTTAGGGATTTTTGCTGGTAGATCTTTGAGGCTATGAACTGCAAGGTCCGCATCACCACGGGCCATGGCGTCTTCAAGTTCTTTGATAAACAAACCCTTTCCACCGATCTCGTGCAGAAAGCGGTCTTGCACAATGTCGCCAGTGGTTTTCCAGGTTTTAATCTCAACCGGCTGACCCATTTGATTGAGTTTATCCGCAACAAAGTTGGCTTGCCACAAGGCGAGAACGCTGCCCCTGGAGGCAAGAATTAATTTTTTTTGGCGAGATTCATCCATTTGGGAAATCCTTGCGAAAAATCACGTCTAATAACGAAGTCAAATAGCGGGCCTCTTCTTCGGGTGTTTTCTTGAGCGCCTGGGCCACATCTGAAGTTAGTTTTGCAGAGATTGATTCCAACATAGCCGTTAGGGCGGCGCGTTGCTTTTCGGATAAGTTATTAAAGATCTCCCGGGCTAGCGTCTTATCGCCCTCTTTTCGGCAGATTTCAGCAAAGTACTGCGAGGAAGCGGATAACGTCGGGGATAGTTCCTTGCTGAATAGCCATTGCTCAAAGCTGATCAGACTTTCGCTGACGATGTTTGATGCGGCCAGTAGCGCTTCGCGGCGTTTTTCAATGTGAGACTCGACGACCGTCTTAAGATCATCAATATCAAACAAGTAGACGTCATCGAGCTTACCTGTCTCAGGATCGATATTTCGCGGCAGTGATATGTCGATCAAAAATAGAGGCGATGAGCTCCGGCTTTTCATCGCTTGGAAAACATCCTTGGCTTGGACAAGGATGCTTGGACATGCGGTTGCGCTGATAACCACATCTGCGCGTGCAATTAATGTCGTT